>DATEPK010000107.1:0-4336 GCA_035273245.1 Thermoleophilaceae bacterium | reverse complement strand
CACCTCGCCGGACTGGTACACGATGGTGGACCCGTCGAAGCCGAGCGTGGCGGTGAGCGGCCACACGTTTGCGCGCGGCGGCTCGTACACGTGCCGCGTGGAGGTGGCGCCCGGATCAGAGCCGAACAACGAGGTGGACTTCGCTCAGGTGGCATCGAGCTGGTGCGACGGCAAGACCGCGCACACGAGCTCGTTCGACGGCACGCTCGCGAACGTGGACATCGCCGCGCTGAAGGCGCACTTCCCGGTGGGCACGAGCTTTGACGGCGCGCAGCCCACGGCGGCGTCTTCTCCCAACCACAACAACCGCCCGGCGGTGGAGCCGAACGGCTTCACGGTGCGGCTGGTGGTGACGAGCGGGAAGCTCGTCGGCCAGGACCGGCGCAACCTGTACCTGCACCACGACGCGGACCTCCTGCCCGGCTTCCCGAAGCAGCTCACGAGCGACGGCGCTTCGTCGCCCGCGCTCGCGGACCTCGATGGCGACAACCGCAACGAGCTCGTGTTCGGCACGAGCGACGGGCGCATCCACGCGCTCCGCCCTGACGGCAGCGAGCTGCCGGGCTTCCCGGTGCACACCGATCCGCTTCCGCTGCACACGGGCGACCGCGCGTTCTCGAGCGGCGAGGTGCCGGCGACCACGTCGTACGAGGCGGTGCTCGCCTCCGTGGCAGTGGGCGACCTGAACGGCGACGGCTCGCCCGAGGTCGTGGCGGACGACATGGGCGGCCACGTGTACGCGTGGACGAGCACCGGCAAGCTGCTCTGGAAGCGCGAGGCCAACCCGGACTTCTCCGGCAAGCCGCTCCAGCCGTTCGTGAACGTGCGCCAGGGCAAGCGCTACCGCACGCAGCACGGCTTCATCGCCTCTCCCGTGATCGCGGACCTGAATGGCGACGGCAAGCCCGAGGTGATCGCCGCCGGCATGGACCGCCACGTGTACGCCTGGCACGGCTCAGACGGCTCGGATGTGAGCGGCTTCCCGGTGGAGGTGATCGACCCGTCGAAGATCAGCTCGATCGATCCGAAGACCGGTGCTCCCACCTTCAAGTCCGGCATCGGCGACGAGCTCGACCAAGGCGCGATCGTGGACACGCCCGCGGTGGGCGACATCACCGGCGACGGCAAGCCCGAGATCCTGGTGGGGACGAACGAGGAGTACCCGGCGGACTCGGATGGCGGCTTCAACGGCGGCCTGCTCGGCACGCCGTCGCTCGCGCTCGCCACCAAGCTGGGCGTGCTCAGCCCCGGCAACAGCCGCCTGTACGCGCTGTCGGCGGACGGCAAGCTCCTGCCGGGTTGGCCCACCAAGATCGGGCAGGTGGAGACGGAGCTCCTGCCGGTGGTGGGCGAGGGGATCACCGGCGCGCCGGTGATCGGGCCGGCGAGCTGTCCGCATGCCGCGGGCGGGCCGGACAAGGCGGGCGTGATCTCCGACGCCGGGCTCGGCTACCTCTTCAACTCGGACGGCTCGTCGTGCTACGGCCAGTCGCCGGGCAACGACGGGCAGATGCACGACAACGCGCTGCAGTCGGACTTCGCGGTGGGCAACGGCAAGTTCGACACGCCGGCGATTCCGGCCGTGGGCCTGCCTGCCTTCGGCAACTTCGGCGGCGGCGTGTCGTTCCTCGCGCCTACGGCGGGGCTGCTGCGCTCCCTCGACGTCGCGCTGCCCGAGTACCAGGGCGGCCAGGACTTCCTGGCGGCGTGGGACGCCTCCACCGGCCAGTTCCGGCCCGGCTTCCCGGCGCCGGTGAACGACCTGCAGTTCCTCACCGGGCCCTCGGTGGCGGACATCGACGGCAAGCCGGGGGAGGAGGCGCTTGGCGGCAGCGCCAGCCTGGATCTGAACGCGTTCGACTCCACCGGCTCGCAGGTGAGCGGGTGGCCGAAGCTCACCTCCGACTGGACCGTGGCGAATCCGGTGATCGGGCCGTTCGGCGCCGGCGCGCACAAGGCGGTGCTCGGGCTCACGCGCTCGGGCGTGGTGCTGGGGTACTCCACGAGCGCTCCCGATTGCTCGCCCGGCTCGTGGCCGCGCTTCCACCACGACAACGCGAACTCCGGCGACTACTCGCGTGACGCGACGCCGCCCGGGCACCCGTATGACCCGGTGGTGGGGCCAAGCTCGATCACCTTCACCGCGCCGGGCGACGATCTCCTGTGCGGCACGGCCACGCGGTATGAGGTCGTGCAGTCGGCTCACCAGATCACTGGCGCAACCTTCGCGGGTGCCGTGGCGCTGCCGGGAGCGCCGGCGCCCGCGGGGGCCGGCACGCGCCAGACGCTCGCGCTGCCGGCGGGTCACAAGCGCTACGTGGCAATCCGCGCGGTGGACGATCAGGGCAACGTCGGCCCGCCGCTCGTGGTCAAGACGACGGGGTAAGGCCGAGTTCGAACACGTCGCTCACGCGCGGGCGCGTCTTCAGGATGCCGAAGCGGGCGTCGAAGGCCGCCCATGCGGTGAGTGCCGCCGGATCGAGCTGGACATTCGGCGCCAGAATCGGCCGGACGGCGGCAAGTTCGGCGCGGATCAGCGACGGGTCTGCGCCCGACGCCTTCACGATCGGTTGGAGAGCCACATTCGGGTTGCTCCGCGCTGCATTCGAGCCATCGCCGAGCGCCGCCAGCGCGCGCTTGATGAGGTCCGAGTTCTTGTTCAGCGTTGAGCGCTTTGTCGCGATCACCAGCTCCGGGTAGCGCGGCGCGCCGAACTCATCGGCGCGGAACACATTCACGTGAACGCCGCGCTGCTTGAGCGTCACGCCCTCGGCGTTCCAGAACGCGGTGGCGGCGTCCACCTTCTTCGCGATCAGGTCCGGCACCGCGGAGAAGCCGATCGTGACGGTGTGGACGCGCGCGTAGCTGCCGCCGTCGGCATCCACCATCGACTTGAGCACCGCGATGTCCGACGGCAGCCCGGTCACACCGACGCGCCGGCCCTGCAGCTGCCGCGGACGCGCGATGTTCGCCTGCGCGATCACCGACGCGAGCGGCCGGTCCACGAGCGCGCCCACCCCCACGATGTCGGCGCCCTGCTCACGCGCGAGGCCGAGGTCGTGGATGTCGACTATCGCGAGGTCGGCGCGCCCGGCCGCGAGCAGCTTGAGCGAGTCGGTTGAGGCGCTCGGCTGCCGGATCACGAGCTTCACGCCGTGCTTCTTGTCGAAGCCTTTCGCGGCAGCGGCGTAGATCCCGGCGTGGACGCCGTTGGGGGTGAAGTCGAGCGCGATCGTGACGCGCCGCTGCCCGCCGGACCCACCCCCGCAGCCTGCGAGCACGAGCGCGGCAAGAGCTACGGCGAGAGCGCCTAGGTTTCGCGGTCCCAATAGTCCACGCCGCTCTCGCGCCGGACCATGATCCTGTCCTCCGAATTTCCGGGTGACGCCAGGATCTTGTCGCTGTCCGGGTAGACGGCGATTCCCACGGGCTGCTTGGTCGACAGCATGAGCACGCGCACGTTCCCTTCGCTGCCCGTGTTCTTCAGCTGATGGGCGCCCTCCGGGCCCGTGGGGAAGCAGACGACGTCTCCGGGCTCGAGCTGGTCCTCGCCTCCCGGGTGCCGCAGGGTGGCGTTCCCCTCGAGCACGATCACCCACTCCTCCTCGGGGTACTCGTAGTGGTACGGGCATAGCGCCTGCCCGGGCGGCATCTCGTAGATCGTCGCGCCGATCTGGGAGGCGCCGATCTTCGGGCCGATGCGGTCGTAACCGGTCTGGAAGCCGTCAGGATCGTCGTCGTCGTGGACGATCTCGGGCCTGTTGAGGTTGTAGTTCTTCATGGCCGCGATTATCTCTGGTGAGCGGTTACCTACACTGGCGGGGCCATGCGGCGGGTCACCTTCTCGCGCAACTTCACCGTGTCCCTTTCGCGGACGTGCCAGTGCTACTGCAAGTACTGCGCCTTCGCGACGCACCAGGCGCACCTGTACGCGCCCGCGGAGGTGGAGAAGATGCTCGACGACGCCGCGCGCCGCGGCGTGAAGGAGCTGCTCGTGCTGACGGGGGAGAAGCCGGAGGTGAACGCCGAGGTGGCCGCGCGCCTCGCGTCGTACGGGCACGACGACTTCGTCTCCTACGTGGCGTGGACGTGCGAGCGTGCTCTGGAGCGCGGCATGCTGCCGCACACCAACATCGGCGCGGCCTCGCGTGAGGAGCTTGCGCGGCTACGCGAGGTGACGGCGTCGCAGGGGCTGATGCTCGAGTCGATCGTGCCGGACCTGGTGGTGCACCAGGGCTCGCCGACCAAGCATCCGGCCGTGCGCCTCGAAACGATCCGCGCCGCCGGCGAGCTGCGCATCCCGTTCACGAGCGGAATCCTTGTCGGAATTGGAGAG
>DATEPK010000106.1:0-5734 GCA_035273245.1 Thermoleophilaceae bacterium | reverse complement strand
GAGGAACCAGCTGCGCTTCGCCCCCCACGCCTCGGCGGCGAGCTCCTGGGCCCGCTGGAAGGGCGTGGGCTCGGGCCCGACGTCAATCCCCTGCATCAGCGCCGGGATGTCGAGCCCCAGGGCGGCTTCCCCGAACGCCTCGCGCATCTCCGGATCGGCGCCGGGGCCGCCTTTGTGGCCCGGCACGTGGAAGCGGCCGGGGTCACGCCGGGCGTACTCGCGAATCGCCTCCAGATACGGGGCGCCCTCCGTGCCGGAGCGCGATGGCTCGGGTGCCGACCCTGGACGGACGGCCGATTGCTCTAGGTCGGCCATGCTCGCGAGTCTATTTCCGGGCGAGGTCGAGCGCGGTCCGAGCTGCGTGGCTCGGGCTGTCTGACGCGATCACGCCAGTGTCAGGCTCGCCGCCGCGCGCGAGCTCCCACGTGTGGAGGCCCACCACCGGCTTGCCCGTCTTCAGCGCGAGCGCGATCTCGGACAGCGTGCCATAGGCGCCGCCCACCGCCACCACGACGTCAGCCGAGCGGACCACGAGCGCGTTGCGCGCCTCGCCCAGCCCGGTGGGCACCGCCACCTCCACGTAGCGGTTGGCGTCGCGCCGGTCGGGTCCAGGCAGGATGCCGAGCGTGAGACCGCCCGCCGCGCGCGCGCCGCGGGACGCAGCCTCCATCACCCCGCCAAGCCCGCCGCACACCACCACTGCGCCCGCGTCCGCGAGCAGCCGGCCGAGCTCCTCGGCGGCATCGAGCTCGGCCGCAGTCGCGCCATCCCCGGGCCCGACAACCGCAACGTGAATCCGATCGGTCAGGTGCGCTCTTGCTCTTCGGTGTCGGGCTCGAAGGGGAGCGTCTCATCCTCCGGACCAGCGGTCCACGGCTCCGGGTCATCGGCACCGATCGGGCCGCGCCGTTCCGCATCGGGGTAGAGCTCCTCCTGCACCTCGGGCTCGGCCGCGCGCGCCTCGGTGGCTGGGCTCGGTCCCGCGCGCGGCGGCTCGAACGCGGGCTCGGCCGCGCTGCGCTCACGCTCACGCTCAGGCGCCGGGGCGGCGAACGAGATCGAAAGCGACACTCGCCCGGCGCTGAGCACGCCCCCGCCCGCGATCAGCGCGGCTCCGATGAGCGCCAGCCACGCGCCCGCACGCGCGGGGTGATGGTGCGCCAGGGGCGGATGGTTGATGAGCTGCGAGGCCACGATCACGAGCGCCGCGATGCCTGCCAACGGGAGCGCACCCTCGCGCCGCGGGCCGTCCCAGACGAGCGGCGCGAGCACCACCCACATAGCCCACAGCGCGACCGCCGCGAGCACGAGGTCCCACACCTCGAACACGCGCCAGGCGGTGAGCGCGGGCGCGTACCAGTGCAGGAAGAGGCTCACGAGCAGCAGCAGCCCACCGGCAGCCGCGAGCAGCGGCGGTATGTCGAGCCTGCGTCCCACGCCCAACACCCTAGAGAGAAGCGACCGCGCTTCCCGGCACCGCGTGGCTGAAGAGAAAGCCCTGGCCTCGCCGGCACCCCGCCTCGACCAGCGTACGCAGCTGCCCTTCCGTCTCGATTCCCTCCGCGAACGGCTCCATGCCAAGGTTGCCCGCGAGCTGGATGATCGCCGTGACCATCATGCGCGAGGTCTCGTCACCGGGCAGCCCGGACACGAACGAGCGGTCGATCTTGAGTGAATCCGCAGGCAGCGCGCCGAGGCGGGCAAGCGAGGAGTGCCCCGCGCCGAAGTCGTCTATCGCCAGCCGGAAGCCGCCGTTGCGCAGCTCGCAGAGGACCTGCTCGGCGCGAGCCCAGTCGGTCATCGCCGCGCTCTCCGTTATCTCGATCACGAGCCGCTCGCTGGCGATCCCGGCGCGCGCCGCGTCGTCGCTGATCCGCTGCACGAGCTCCGGCTCCCAGAGCTGCCGCGGGGAAAGGTTCAGTCCCACGTTCAGCACCCAGCCCGACTCGAGCCATTCCCGGCCCTGCCGGCAGGCCTCGCCCACCACCCAGTCCGCGATCGGCTGGATGAGCCCCACGTCCTCGGCCACGGGGATGAACTCGCCGGGCGGCACGAGCCCGCGCTCCGGGTCCTCCCAGCGAATCAGCGCCTCCACTCCGACTATGTGGTCGTGCAGCGGATGCGTCCCGCCATTCGTCATCGCCTGGCATGCCGACGGCAGGTCCACCACCGGTTGGTAGTGAAGGACGAACTCGCCGCGGTCGATCGCCTTGCGCAGCCGCGTGACGAGTCCCAGACGTTCGCGCCTGCGCAGCGACTCGCCCGAAAAGACGCCCCACGGAGCCTGGCCGCCGCGCCTCACCTCGCGCAGGGCCGAGGCAGCGTGGTCGATCAGATCGCCGGGGTAGCCGCCGTCCGAGGGGAACACGCTGATGCCGATGGTGGCGCCGACGAACGACTCGGCGCCGTGGATCACGAAGGGCTCCGCGAACACGTCGTGCACGCGCTTCGCCACCTCGCGCGCGGTGTGCTCGGCGCCCTCGGCGGCGGTGGCGTTCAGTCCCTCGACGGGTTCGATGTCCGGCAGCAGCATGAGGAACTCATCCGCGCCGTCCCGCGCCACGAGGTCCATGGTGCGCGCCACCTCGCGCAGCCTTGACGCGCCCTGGCGCAGCAGCTCGTCGCCCGCCGCGCGCCCGAGGCTTTCGTTCACGAGCTGGAAGCGATCCAGATCGACGTACAGCACCGCCAGCGAGGAGCCGGCCCGCCGCGCGCGCGACAGCGCGAGTTCGAGGTGCTCCTCGAAGAGCGCGCGGTTGGGGAGGCCCGTGATGCTGTCGTAGCGCGCGAGGTACGCGATCTGCTCCGCGGCGCGCTTGCGGTCGCTGATGTCGCGCGCGAGCGCGAGGAAGAGCAGCTCCGATCCGCCGGCGTCGAGCAGACCCACGCGCACCTCCACCGGAAAGGTGGTGCCGTCCTTGCGGCGGTAGACGGACTCGATCGTCATCGGGCGTCCGCGGGCGGAGCCCGAGCACATGTCCGCGAGCGCCTCCTGGCTGAGCGCCGCGTCCACCTCGCGCAGCCGCATCCGCAGGAGCTCGTCACGCGTGTAGCCGAGCGCCTTCTCCGCTCCCTGGTTCACGTCCACAAAGCGGCCGTCGGAGTCGAAAACGAAGAAACTGTCCGCCGCCTGTTCCACGAGGCGGCGGAAGCGCCGCTCGCTCTCGGCAATCGAGCGCTCGGCGTTCTTGCGTGCGCTGATGTCGTGGGCGACGCCCACGAAGCCGCTGAGCTCGCCGTCGTCGTCGTGGATCGGCGAGTCGCGCGTGTAGCACGCGAAGGTGGTGCCGTCCTTGTGCCGCGCGCGGAACTCGCCCTCGAACGGCTGGCCCGCGCGCAGCACCTTCATCTTCCGCGCCGCGAAGCCGGGGTCGTCCACCACACCGAGCTCTGCGATGTTGCGTCCAACCGCCTCCTCGCGCGCATAGCCGAGCAGGTTCTCCGCCGAGCGGTTCCAATGCGTGACCGTGCCCTTCAGGTCCACCGCCACCACGGCCGCGTCCACCTCGTCGAGCAGGCGCGAGTGAAAGCCCGCCTCCCTCTCCGACACCACGCGCGGCGTGATGTCGAGCATCACCCCGCAGATCATCACGCTGCCGTCGGGCGTCCGGTTCGTGCAGATCGCGTCACGCACCCACACCACGCGCCCGTCGGCGGCCACGGCGCGGTACTCGAGCTCCCCGTCCATGCCGCTCCGGAGAAGCTCGCGGGCCTCCCGTGTCACGCGCTCGCGGTCGGCCGGATGAGCATGGTCTCCCCACGAGCTGCCGGTGCCGATCCAGCGCTCGGCCGGATAGCCGAGCAGCTTCTCGGCATGCCTGGACACGAACGTGAAGCGCAGACTCTCGCCGTCTGCCTCCCAGACGAGTGCGGCAACTCCCTGAAGGAGAAGCCCCTCGTTCACGCTCATTCCGGCCACGCCGGCCTCCCAGCCTCGACTACGCAGCGACAAAGGTTACGGAATGGTCAGCCTCGGTTCGCCGGGTTGGCGCGCTAGCCGAGCACGAAGTTGACGAGCTTCCCGGAGACGACGATGGTCTTCGCGATCGGGTTGCCGTCGAGCTGCGCGGCCACCTTCGGCGATTCACGCGCCATCCGCTCCTGCTCGTCGTCCGGTGCGCCCGCCGGCACCTGAACGCGGTCGCGCAGCTTGCCGTTGATCATCACGACGACCTCGTTGGTGTCACTCGCGAGCAGCGCCGGATCCGCCTGCGGCCAGGCCTGCTCCCACACGCGCTCGCCCGTCATCAGCTCATAGACCTCGGCTCCCAGGTGCGGAGCGAACGGGAAGATCAGCGAACCGGCCATGGCCGTGGCGAAGCGCAGCTGCGAGCGCCCCTCGGGCGACTCGAGCAGCCCGTCCCGCTGCCTGTATGCGTCGTTCACAAGCTCGATCACGGCCGCTATCGCGGTGTTGAACGCGAAGCGCTGCCCGAGGTCGCTCGTGACCTTGTCGATCGCCCAATGTGCCTTTCGCAAGAGCGCGCTCGGCTCGCCGGTTGGCTCGGTTGATGCCTCGGTGGAGTCCGACACATCCGCGGCCAGCCGCCACAGCCTCGACAGGAACCTGTGAATGCCGCCGGCTCCCTCGTCCGACCAGTCGGCGTCCTGGTCGATCGGGCCGAGATACAGGATGTAAGTACGCAGCGTGTCGGCGCCGTAGCGGTCCACGTACTCGGCGGGGCTCACCACGTTCCCCTTCGACTTGGACATCTTGGCGCCGTCGCGCGTGATCATGCCCTGCGTGAAGAGGTTGGCGAAGGGCTCCTGGAAGCCCACGTAGCCGAGGTCCGCAAGCGCCTTCGTGAAGAAGCGCGCGTACATCAGGTGCAGGATCGCGTGCTCGATGCCGCCGATGTACTGATCGACGGGCATCCAGCGGTCGACCACATCGCGGTCCCACGCCGCCTGGGCGTTGTGCGGATCGCAGTAGCGGATGAAGTACCAGGACGAGTCGACGAACGTGTCCATCGTGTCCGTCTCCCGTTTGGCGGGCCCGCCGCACTTCGGGCAGGTGGTGTTCACCCAGTCCTCGGCCGCGGCCAGCGGCGAGCGGCCGCGCGGCGCGTAGTCCTCAACGTCCGGCAACTCCACCGGCAGCTGGTCGTCCGGCACCGGCACGAGGCCGTCGTTTTCGCAGTGGACGATCGGGATCGGGCAGCCCCAGTAGCGCTGTCGCGAGAGCAGCCAGTCGCGCAGCTTGTAGTTCACCGCCGGCTCGCCGCGGCCGTCCGACTCGAGCCACGAGACGATCTCCTTGAACGCCTCGCGGTTGTGCATGCCGTCGAAGCGGCCGCTGTTCACCATCTTGCCGTCGCCGCTGTAGGGCAGCTCGTCGTCGCCGCCCTCGCCCTCGATCACGCGCCGGATCGGCAGGTCGAACTTCGTGGCGAACTCGTGGTCGCGCTCGTCGTGCGCGGGCACGGCCATGATCGCGCCGGTGCCGTACTCCATCAGCACGTAGTCCGCCACGAACATGGGGATCTGCTCGCCGTTGACGGGGTTCGTGACGGTGTGCCCGAGCGGGATGCCTGTCTTCTCCCTGGCCTCGCCGCGCTCCTCGGGCGACTCGCGCACGGCGCGGTTCACGTACTCGTGCACCTCGGGCGAGTCGTTCAGCCGCAGCACGTCCGGATGCTCGGGCGCCATGACGAAGAACGTGGCGCCGAACAGCGTGTCCGGCCTGGTGGTGAACACCGGGTAGTCGATCCCCAGCTCCTCGCATCGGAAGACC
>DATEPK010000105.1:0-7488 GCA_035273245.1 Thermoleophilaceae bacterium | reverse complement strand
CGCCCGTGGAAGAAACACGGAGTGATGCCGGTTTGAGGTGTCGGGTGTCGGGTGTCGGGTGTCGGGTCATTTGGAGGCACGCTTGATGAGCCCATTCAGTGGTCTTCCTATGTCTGGAATTCGTGCCCTGTATCCGCTCGGCAGGAGGCCTCTCTCTTCTGCTGCCAGCAACCAATGCTCGGTCTCGTTCAGGGAGCCGCGGGCTATGAGCAGCAGGCGACGCCGGTCGGGCCCGTGCCATCTGCCTGTTGCCTCGGCGATGTTCGCTGCAACCGAGTCCGCCGCCCTGACGAGCTGCGCTCCCATCGTCCATCGCGTATACGAGTCCCACCTAGCGCTGATCGCGAATAGCTCGTTAGCGAGCTCCGCTGCGCGGCGGTACGCGTCCAAGTCGCGAAAGCCATACATAACGAGCAAAGGCTGTCGCGCCCGAAGTTCGCCCCCGACACCCGACACCGGACACCCGACACCATGAGCTTCAGCGACCCCTGCATCATCACCAACTCCATAAGCGGCGTCGTGGCGAACAGGGAGCAATGCCCCGGCATCCCCTACACGCCCGAGGACTACGCCGAGGAGGCGCGTCGCGCCGTGGAAGAAGGCGCCGCGATGATCCACATCCACGCGCGCAAGCCGGACGGCTCGCCCAGCTTCGAGGTGGAGGACTTCCGCAACATCACCGAGGCGATCCTCGGCGCGGTGGACGACGTGATCATCAACTACTCCACCGGCGCCATCGGCATACCGATCGAGAAGCGCGTGGAGTACCTGCGCGAGCTCCGGCCGGACGTTGCCGCCCTGAACATGGGCTCGATGAACTACGCGAAGTACTCGCGGCGGCGCAAGGACTTCGTGTTCACCAGCGTGTTCGAGAACAGCTTCGACACGATCAAGACGTTCCTGACCGCAATGGTCGAACTCGGGATTCGGCCGGAGCACGAGTGCTTCGACACGGGGCACCTCGCCAACCTCGATCCGTTCCTCGACATGGGTCTGCTCAAGGAGCCGCTGCAAATTTCCCTGGTAATGGGGGTAAACGGCGGCATCAGGCCTACCGCGAAGAACCTCGCTCACATGGCGAGCGAGGTGCCGGGTGGCGCCGACGGGCCCAACAACTGGGGCGTTATCGGCATCTCGCGCGACCAGTGGTCGCTTATCGCGGCGGCGCTCGCGCTGGGCGGCAACGTGCGCGCGGGATTCGAGGACAACTTCTACCTGCCGAACGGCGAGATGGCGCGCTCAAACGGCGACCTGATCGCGCAGGCACGCAAGATGGTGGAAGACGTCGGCCGCCGCCCCGCGAGCGTGGCCGAGGCGCGCGAGCTGCTCGGGGTGCCCAAACGGGCGGCGGCGTGACCAAGCCACTCTCCGACGTCCGCGTGCTCGACCTGTCGAGGCTGCTGCCGGGTGGCTTCTGCTCGCTGCTGCTCGCCGACTTCGGCGCCGAGGTGCTCAAGGTCGAGGACACCGGGATGGGCGACTACATCCGCTGGTCGCCGCCGTACTACGACGGCGCCGACGACTCGGCCAAGTCCGCGCTGTACCTCGCGCTCAACCGCGGCAAGCGTTCGATCCGGCTGAACCTCAAGGAGGAGCGCGGGCGCGAGGTGCTGCTCAAGCTCGCGCGCGAATACGACGTGCTGCTCGAGTCGTTCAGGCCGGGCGTACTCGACCGGCTGGGGGTCGGCTACGAGCGGCTCCGTGAGGAGAACCCCGGGCTTGTCTACTGCGCGATAACGGGCTACGGGCAGGACGGCCCCTACCGCGACCGCTCCGGGCACGACATGAACTACCTCGGCCTCGTCGGCCTGCTCGGGCTGACGGGCGAGAAGGACGGCCCGCCGGTCCAGCCGGGCGGCCAGATCGCCGACCTTGGCGGGGGCGCGCTGATGGCCGCGTTCGGGATCATGGCCGCGCTGCACGAGCGGCAAAAGTCCGGCGATGGCCAGTTCGTCGACGTCTCGATGGCCGACGGCGCGCTGTCCTGGCTGTCGCTCGTGGCCGCCCGCTACTTCGCCGACGGGCACGTGCCGAAGCGCGGCGAGCCCGAACTGGCGGGCGGCCTCGTCTGCTACCGCCCGTACGCCTGCAAGGACGGCTGGGTCACGCTCGGCGCGCTCGAGCCGAAGTTCTGGCAGACATGGTGCCGAGGAGTGGGCCGCGAGGACCTGATCGAAAAGCAGTTCGAGCGTCCCGGCTCGCAGGCGCACGCCGAGGTGGAGCGCATCTTCCTCGAGCGCACGCGCGACGAGTGGCACCACTTCGCGAGCCAGAACGACTGCTGTCTCGAGCCGGTGCTCGACCTCGACGAGGCACTCCACAGCGAGCTCGTGCGCGCGCGAGAGATGGTTGTCGAGCTCGACCAGCCAGGCGCCGGACGCGTCAAGCAGCTGGGCGTGCCTGTGAAGCTGAGCCGCACCCCGGGCGCCGCAGACGAGCCCGGTCCGGCGCTCGGCGAGCACACCGACGAAGTTCTCCAAAGCCTCGGATACAGCAGCGAAGAGGTGGAGGCCCTGAAACAAGCAGGCGCCGTGGCGGGCGCAGCAGCCGGCGCTCAGGGGAGCTTCATGGCGTGAGCGCCAACGGCCTCCTCAAGATGAGTGAGTTGGCGGACGCGAGCGGCGTCAGCGCCGGCACCATCAAGCACTACCTGCGCGAGGGCCTGCTCCCGGAGCCGGTGAAGACTTCGCGCAACATGGCCTACTACCCGCCGGACTTCGTCGACCGCATCAAGCTGATCAAGCAGCTCCAGGAGGAGCGCTTCATGCCGCTCAGGGTGATCAAGGGCATGCTCGACGAGGACCCCGACCGCGCGAAGGCTCTCGTTGAGCTCGAGGACCGCATCCTCGAGCGTGCGCTCGCGGGGGAGGAGACGCGCACGTCCGCGAGCGAGGTGCGGCGCCGCTACGACATGCCCCAGGAGGTGCTGAAGCGGCTCGAGGAGCTCGGCATTCTCACGCCGAACAGGCGCGGGTACTCGCCGTCCGACGTGAAGGTGGTGGAGGCGATCAGCCGCTTCCGCGCGGGCGGGTACGACGAGCGCATCGGTTTCACGGTCTACGACACGCTGCGCTACAAGCGCGTGCTCCAGGACCTCGTGAAGGAAGAGGTGAGCGTGCTGATGGAGCGCCTCGCCGGCGAGATGGACACGGACCAGGCGGTGGAGCTGATCGAGGCCGGCTCGGCCCCGCTGCAGGACCTGATCGCGGCGCTTCACTCCAAGCTGCTCATCGCCGAGCTGCAGGAGCAGCGGGCGCAGCGAGGCTAGGCCGTCCCGGGCTCCGGGAGAGGCGCGATTCCCTCGCGCGCGCCGACGGCCGCAGAGGCGGTCGTCGCCTCGAAGCGCAGCAGCTCCACCACCGTGTGCGTCACGCGCGGATGGAACTGCGTGCCGCTGCCGGCCTCGATCTCCTCGAGAGCCTTCTTCAGGGGCATCGCCTTGCGGTAGGAGCGCGTGGTGGTCATGGCGTCGAACGCGTCGCAGCAGGAGACGATGCACGCCTCGATCGGGATCTCGTCACCCACGAGGCCGTCCGGATAGCCGCCGCCGTCCCAGCGCTCGTGCGACGAGCGGACGATGCGTCCCACCTCGCCGAGCACGCCGCCCACCCGCTGGAGCATGCGCTCGCCCTCGACGGTGTGCATCTTGATGACGACCCACTCGTCGTCGGTGAGCGGCCCGGGCTTGTTGATGATCTCGTTCGGCACCGCGATCTTGCCGATGTCGTGCAGCAGCGCACCGAACTCCACGTTGCGCCGCTGGTGAGAGTCGAGGCCCATCGCGTCCGCGACGCGCAGGGCGAGCGTGACCACGCCCCAGCTGTGGCTGCCGGTGTACTCGTCGTCGGCCTCGAGCACGTCACTGAGAAGAAGGGTGGTGCCGCGGTAGGCCCGACCAAGCTCGAGTGCGTGGTCGATGCGCGCCTGGCGCTCGCGCGCGAAGACCGCGATCAGCCCGAGCAGAGGCAGCACCAGCAACCAGCCGCCCGACACCTCGGTGCCGGCGCGCGCGGCCATGAAGCCGACCGGCGCGAGCAGTGCGTCGACGACGAGCACGAGGTCGGCTAGCTCGGGCTGAATGCTCGGCGAGACTCCGAGCGCGAGCCACTCGCGGACCGTGGACAGGACTGGGTCGAAAAGGAGCTGGGCCGCAAGGGCGCCGAGCAGCACCGGCCAGCGCGACCAATCCGCCCCCTGCACGTGAGCCGCGAGCAGCACCAGCGTGGGCGGGAGTGTGTACGCGGCATCGGTGAACCCGATGAGGAACCGGTCAACGTGCTTCTTTCCCGCGAGCACCTCCGGGACGATCGTGAGAACGGAGGCTCCCATGACCACGAGCGGGACGCTCGGCGTCGGCAGCAGGAACAGCATCGGTACGAAGACGAGCTGCGTGGGGATCGTGTAAGCGGCGCCGACGGCGAACTGGATCCGCTTCGCGAGGAGATACGCGATCACGAACAGCACGATCGATCCCACCGCCGGCTGACGCTCGGCGTGGAAGTGTGTTGCGATCGCGATCGCCGCGGCGATCACCGGGATCGCGAAGAAGATCTCCGCCCGCCGTTCCTGCCTTCCGAGCGGCTGTGGCGCATCGCGCTCCGAACGCTCGATCAGCTCCGCGACTTCCGGGCTGAGGTCGGGTGTGGTTGCTGTGGCCATGGCGAAAAGGGCGGCCGTGGCCCCCCGCCTGATTGATCGGCATTCCGCGCATCCCGCTTGACCGATTCGACCGGTTTGCAGGATCGACATTTGTCCGAGGGCGAAAACCGGCGATATGCCGCACTCTGGTCAGTGCAAACGGATTTGCCTCGGGAGGCACCACCTTGAACGGAATCAATCGCAAGACTCGCCTGATCGCCGCGGCCGTGACCAGCGCGGCCGCCCTCTTCCTCGTTGCGGCCCCGTCGGCCAGCGCTGGGCTGCTGGTCCAGTCGGCCACCAACTGCCCCACGCCGTCCCTGGAGCAGCCCTTCGCGCAGTGGAACGACAGCTCGAGCTACATGCTTGCGCCGCAGGGCTCCTTCGAGAACGGCGCCGGCGGCTGGTCGCTCAACCGCGCGTACGTGGACAGCGGCAACGAGTCCTACGTGGGACCCGCAGGCGGATCGCACTCGCTCAAGATCAGCCCGGGCGGCTCTGCGCTTTCGCCGACCATCTGCGTTGGCCTCGACCGTCCCAGCCTGCGCTTCTTCGCTCGCTCCAGCGGCGGCCTGCTGGGCCTCTCGACGATGGCGGTGAGTGTGCGCTTCGAGACGTCGCTCGGGCTCGTCGCCGAGCTGCCGATCGGGGTTGTCCTGCCGAGCGGCCACTGGCAGCCCTCGCTGCCGATGCCGATCCTGGCCAACCTGCTGCCGCTGCTGCCGGGAGACATGACGCCGGTGCAGTTCCGCTTCACGCCGGTCGGTGGGACCTACTGGATCGACGACGTGTACGTCGATCCGCGCAACCGCGCCTAGGAGGACAGCAGGGGAAGAAGGCACGGCGCGCTCACCAGAGCGCGTCGTGCTCTTCCATCACGCCGTAGCCCTCACGCAGGCGAGTGCCATCCGGCAGCTCGCCGCTGAAGCTGCCGAACGGCTGGCGGTAGCGGCTCCGCAACACGAGCAGGCTCACGTCCTCGCTCCGCTCGGCCCACGCCGTGAAGGAGAGGCCGCCCACTCGCGATAGGTCCGGCGCGAACTCCACCGGGCCAACCTCAACGGGCCGGCCGTCGCGCCACACTCGCCGCTCGCTCGCACCCGGCGCGTCGTGGATTCCATCCACGAGATTCCACGCCACCGAGGCGCCGTCGGCCGCGATGCCCACTCCCGCGGACCAGCGCCACGCGGTGTGGCGATCGTGATCGCCGTCGCTCTCATCCACGATTGCACGGGCATCGATGTCCCTGCCCATCACTCGCCCGCGGGCCGCGATGCCGGCCTGCTTGCGCGTCCAGATCGAATGGCCGCCGGGCGTCCGCGAGGTCACCTCCACTCCGTCGCTCTCCTCGAGCGTCAGGTCCATGGCACCGCGCACCCGCACACGGCCCGGCACGAGCTCCACCCCGCGCCGTCCCTCGCGCAGCGTGCCGTCCGGCAGAGCCACCGCCCACCAGCGCCGGCGGAGCGGGCCCACGTGCGCGTCCCCCGCGCACAGCATCAGCTCCGGAGAAAACACGCCGACCCAGCGCCAGCGCTTGCGCATCAGCGCCGGGGCGTGGGGAAGATCGAGTCGAGCTCCTCGAGGTCCGCGCTGCTCGGCTTCCAGCGCAGCGCGGCCGCGTTCGCGCGCACCTGCTCGGGCTTTGTAGCGCCCGCGATCACGGATGCCACCGCCGGCTGCGACGCCAGGCCCGCGATCGCCACATCGAGCAGCGAGAGGTCGCGCGCCCGAGCGAACTCCTCACCGGCCTCCAGCTTGTCGAAGGTCGCATCGTCAGCCACCTCGGGACGGCCATGCAGGCGGGTGCCCTCCGGCGCGTCCTCGCCGCGCCGGTACTTGCCGGTGAGGAGACCGCTCGCCAGCGGAAAGAACGGCAGCACGCCCACGCCGAGCTCCTCGCACTTGGGGACCACGTCGCCTTCGATCTCCCGCTTCAGCAGGCTGTACTCGTTCTGCAGGCTGACGAACCGGTTGAAGCCGTTCTCGCGCGCGGCAGCCTCCGCCTCTTCGAGCTCCGCGGCGGAGAAGTTCGAGCAGCCGATGTAGCGGACCTTCCCCTCCCTCACCAGCTCGTCGAGCGCCTGCAGTGTCTCCTCGATCGGTGTCTCGCCGTCCGGGCGGTGGTACTGGTAGAGGTCGATCACCTCGGTCTGCAGCCGCCGCAGCGATCCCTCGATCGCCTCACGGATGTACGCGCGCGACCCGCGCGGGCGCACGGACGGTCCCTTGTCGCCCATGTCCATCCCGAATTTGGTGGCGAGCACGACCCGATCGCGGCGCCCCTTGAGCACCTCTCCGAGCAGCGTCTCGCTGCCGCCCTGCTCCCCATAGATGTCCGCGGTATCGAGGAAGTTCACCCCGGCGTCGAGTGCCGCGTCCACCACGGCGCGCGTGCCCTCGAGGTCCACGCGACGGCCGAAGTTGTTGCACCCGAGGCCCACCGCGGAGACCTTCAGCCCGCTCATGTCGCGCTGTGGGAGGTCTGTCATGCGGGCGTGCACACTAGTGCGGTGATGGCATGAAGGGCTTGACGAGCACGGTGCGAAGCGCGCGGCGGCCCGTTCGGTCCTCCTTGCCGTCCGCGCGGGCGAGTGTGCGCACGATTGCCGACGACGCGAGGTATCGCAGCGGCTCGGGCTCCCAGCTTCGCGAGCGGTGTCCGACCCAGGGCAACGTGACGAGGTCGGTGTCCCGGCCGAGGACGAGGTCGGCCAGCGTGCGGCCGGAGATGTTCGCGGCGGCCACGCCGTGACCCACGTAGCCACCGGCGAACCCGAATCCACCAGCGCGGTCGAATGCCACGCTCATCGACCAGTCACGCGGCACCGCCAGTGGCCCGCCCCAGTG
>DATEPK010000104.1:0-8139 GCA_035273245.1 Thermoleophilaceae bacterium | reverse complement strand
CCCGATGCCGATGGCGGTCATTCCCGCGCCGAGGTAGAAGGGCGACTGCACGCTCACGTGCTCGCCGAGCTTGCCGGCCACGAACGGCGCGATCGCGCCGCCGCAGAAGCGCACGAAGCTGTAGGCCGCGCTCGCGACTGGCCGCTCCACGGGCGCCGACTCCATCACCACCTGGGTCATCAGCGTGTTCGTGAGGCCGAGCACGGTGCCGGCTCCGATCACGAGGACGATCAACGCCGTCTGCGAGGTGTGGAGCACGCCCATGGCCAGGAGGATCACGGCGAGGCCGGCGAGCGCGGCGCCGAGGCCCCGGATGTCGCCGAAGCGGCGCGACACGCGCGGCGCGACGAACACCGCGAAGACCGCGAGCATCACGCCCCAGCCGCAGAACACGTAGCCCAGCTGGTGCGCGCCGAGCCCGAGCACGAACGGCGTATAGGCGAGCAGCGTGAAGAAGCCGAAGTTGTAGAACACCGCGGTGAGGCCGCTGCCACGCGTGGCGCGGTGCCGCAGAGCGCGCAGCGGCGCCATCACCGAGATGCGCTTAGTGGGGGCGGGCGTACGCTCCAGGAACACGGCGGTGGCCGCGAGGCCGATCGCCATCAGCACGGCCACGCCGAAGAACGGGCCGCGCCAGCTGATGCCGCCGAGCTCGCCGCCGAGCAGCGGTCCGACGGAGATGCCCAGCCCGAGCGCGGCCTCGTAGATCATCACGGCGCCTGCCACGCCGCCGCTCGCCGACCCGATGATCACCGACAGCGAGGTGGCGATGAAGAGCGCGTTGCCGAGTCCCCACCCGGCGCGCAGCCCGACGATCGCGCCGATGCTGTTCGACGCGCCGGCGAGCGCGCTGAACGCGATGATCAGGACGAGGCCCGCCAGCATCGTGCGCTTCGGTCCGATGCGGCTGGCCACCGCGCTCGTGATGAGCATCGAGAGGCCGGTGATCGCGAAGTAGCTCGTGAACAGCAGCTCGACGTCGCTCTGCGACGCCTTCAGGTCCTTGGCGATCGCGGGCAGGATCGGGTCCACGAGGCCGAGTCCCATGAAGGACACGACGGCCGCAAAGGCCACCGCCCACACCGCCTTCGGCTGCGAGAAGAAGCTCCCGCCCGGGCTCTCAGTTGAAGTCATTCGTCATTCCCCCTGCTGAGCGCCTCGATGAGCGCCCCAAGCGTGTCGGTGGCCGCGCGCAGCGTCGCGACCTGGTCGTCTGTCATCGAGGCCATGCGGTCGTGGAGCACCTCGCGGTACCTAGCGCGCAGCCTGTCGAGAGCTGCCCGGCCCTCGTCGGTGATATCCACGAGGACCACTCGCCCGTCGGAGGTATCTCGCCCGCGGGACACGAGCCCGCGCTCCTCCATCTTGCCGACGAGAACGGTCACCGTGGGCTGCGCGAGGCCCTCGAACTCGGCCAGCTCGGTGATGCGCCGCGGACCTTCTGAGAGCGTGCTGAGCACGCCGGCCTCGGTTCGCGAAAGCGCGCCATCTGAGAACCGCCAGAGCATCCGGCTGAGCCGCGCGGCGCGCTGAGGCAGGGCGCCGGCGACGTCGAGGGTGGCAGTACTCCGCATACTCATATTCAGAAACTATATAGCTGTACTATGCATCTGCCCACGACCTGTTAGCGCCAACGCGCCAGCTTTTTGGGTTACACCAGGCTGCCGGTTTGGGTCGTCAGATACCGGACAGGCTTACCGCCCCCAGCTATTCACGGAGGAGGTTCCCCCGATGGAACAGGTGCAGGAAGCGACGGATCAAGCCCGGCAGAAGGTGCAGGAAGCCGGCGGGCAGGCGAAGCAGCGCGCACGCGAGCAGGTGGACCAGCGGTCGACGGATGCGGGAGAACGCGTGTCTGCCGCCGCCGGCGACGCCCGGAGCGTGGCGGAGGAGCTTCGCAAGCAGGGCAAGGAGCGGCCGGCGGAACTGGCGGAGCAGGCAGCCGAGCGGGCGGAGCGCGTGGGCGGCTACCTGAAGGACGCGGACGCCGACCGGATCCTGGGCGACGTGGAGGATTTTGGCCGCCGCCAGCCGTGGGCGGTGGTGGCCGGCGGTCTTGCGCTCGGGTTCATCGCCTCCCGCTTTCTCAAGGCGTCGAGTCGCGACCGCTACCAGGCGTCGCGCACCGGGAGCAACGGGCACACGGCCAACGGCACGGCGCCACGCCAGGAGCTTGTGAGCCAGCAGCTCGCCGAGACGCCGCCGGCCACGCTGGCCCCGCGAGGCCCGGTGGACGAGCTCGCGCCGCGGAGCTAGCCGTCATGGCCACCGACACAAACAGCGGGGACCTGCGGCAGGAACCCATCGGCGAGCTGCTCAAGCGGCTCTCGAACGAAACCACCCAGCTCGTTCGCCAGGAGCTCGAGCTGGCGAAGGCCGAGCTGACCGAGAAGGGCAAGAAGGCCGGCACAGGCGCGGGCATGTTCGGCGCCGCGGGCGTGACCGGACTGCTCAGCCTGGGCGCGCTCACCGCGTGCCTCGTGCTCGCGCTGAATCACGCAGTGGCCGACTGGCTGGCCGCCCTGATCGTCGCGGCCGTGTGGGCGGCGGTGGCCGGGGTCCTCGCCGTACGCGGCAGAGACAAGGTGCAGGAGGCCACGCCGCCGGTACCCGAACAAACCGTCGAAACAGTTAAGGAGGACATCCAATGGGCCAAGACCCAGAGGCAATCCGCAGGGACATAGAGCAGACGCGCGACCAGATGGGTGAGACCGTGGAGGCCATCGGCTACAAGACCGATGTGCGTTCGCGCGCGAAGGACTCGGTGCAGGAGAAGACAGGCCGCCTTCGCGAGAAGATCTCCGGCGCCACTCCCAATCCGGATGACGTGAAGGGCGGCGCCAAGCAGGCCGTGGGCATGGCCCAGGAGAACCCGATCGGGCTCGCGGTCGGCGCGGTGGCAGTCGGCTTCGTGGCCGGGATGCTCGTGCCGTCCTCGAAGGTCGAGGACGAGAAGCTCGGGCCGATGGCCGACCAGCTGAAGCAGCAGGCCGCCGAGACCGGGCAGGAGGCGCTCGAGCGCGGCAAGCAGGTGGCCCAGGACGCCGCGCAGAGTGCTGCCGAGACCGCCAAGGAGAGCGGTCGTGAGCACGGCGAGAAGCTCGCCGACAGCGCCCGGCAGAGCGCCGAAGAAGTCCGCTCCTGACTTAGGGACTCGTACCCGAGGGCTCAGGCCGGTCGGGCAGCCGCCATCTCGGTGGTGAGCTCGGCCGGCTTATGAGCCAGCGTCTGAAAGACCGTGCAGTAGCGCTCGGCCTTGCGGTGGAGCGCCTCGAGATCCTCTTCGGACGCGTCCGGCGCGTCCACCTCGAAGCGCACGCGGATCGCGTGGAAGCCGGCGCCCACCTCGCGATCGAGGCCAAGGGTGCCGCGCAGGTCGAGGTCCCCTTCCACCACCGTCTCGATGCTGTTCGTCTCGAGGCCCATAGCGGTGGCCACCATCTGGCAGGTGAGCTGCGCGCAGGCGGCCAGCGCGCCCAGCAGGAGGTCGCCCGAGCAGGCGCCAGTGCCCGGGCCGCCCACCCCCGGATGTGCCTGCGCCTCGTAGAGCATGCGCCCGATGTCCACCGAGCAGGAGATCGGGCCGTCGTCAGAGTCGCTGCCGCGGGCCGTGAGGGTTATCTGCGCCTTCTCCGGGTCCACCCGGTAGGCGTCCTTCAGTGGTTGCTGTGTAGTGCGAAGGTCCATTCAGCGAGTATGACCGCCCCGCTGGCGCGGCCGTGGCTGGCAGCGCTCGCACACGTACGTACCGCGCCCGGCCGCGCGCATCTTCTTCACCGTGTTGCCGCAGCGCACGCACGGCTCGCCCTCCCGCAGGTGGATGAGAAAGCGGTCCTGGAACGAGCCCTGGGCGCCGTCGGTGTGGCGGAAGTCGTCGATCGAGGCGCCCTTGGCGTCGATGCCCGCCTCGAGCGACTCCACCACGGCGTCGCGCAGCGCCACGATCTGCGAGCGCTTCAGTGTCCCCACCGGCCGAAGCGGATGGATCCGCGCGCGGAACAGGGCCTCGTCCGCGTAGATGTTCCCCACGCCCGCCACCCGCTCCTGCGAGAGCAGGAACGCCTTCACCGGCGCCTTGCGCCCGCGAGCGAGCTCGCGCAGCGCCTCGGCCGTGAACTCCGGGCTGAGCGGCTCGACTCCCAGCCGCGAGGAGAAGTACTCCTCGAGCGCCGCCTCGCCGAGCAGCACGATGCCGGTTCCGAACCGCCGCACGTCCACGAACAGCACGCGCGCGCCGTCGTCGAGCACGAGCCGCACGCGCAGGTGCGGGCGCTCCGGGGAGTCGTCGTCCGCCGGCACCACGAGCAGGTTGCCGGTCATGCGCAGGTGCATCGCGATGTAGACCTCGTCCTCGAGCTCCCAGATCAGGTACTTGCCGCGCCGCGAGAGTCGCTCGATGCGCCTCCCGCGTACAGCGTCAGCCACCTCCTCCGGCGGCGCCGGCTCGCACCAGCGCGCGTCGAGCACCTCCATCCGCTCGAGCACACGGCCCTCCACGGCGGGCGCCAGCTGGCGGCGAATCGTCTCTACTTCGGGAAGCTCGGGCATCTCACCCGAGCTTATTCAGCCGACCGCGGTTGCCCGCGGATGGGCCCGGAAGTACACGTCCTTCAGGCGCTGACTCGACAAGTGCGTGTAGAGCTGGGTTGTGGACACGTCGGCGTGCCCGAGCATCTCCTGCACCGAACGCAGGTCGCAGCCGCCCGACAGAAGATGCGTGGCGAAGGTGTGGCGAAGGGTGTGCGGGCTCATGCGGTCGGCGAGCCCGGCGCGGAGCGCGTGGCGGCGGACGATCTTGTAGAGGCCCTGCCGGGTGAGGGCGCCGCCACGGAAGTTCACGAACAGGTGCGGTTCCGGCCGGCCGCCCACGAGCCGCGGGCGGCCGCGCTCGAGATACGTCCGCAGCGCCTCCACGGCCTTGCGCCCTATCGGCACGATCCGTTCCTTTGAGCCCTTGCCGCGGGCGCGCAGAACCTGCTCCTCGAGATCGATGTCGCGCAGCTCGAGCCCGATCGTCTCGGACGCACGCAGCCCGCAGGCATACATGGTCTCGAGCAGGGCGCGGTCGCGGAGGTCGGCGGGCTCGGTTCCCTTCGGCTGGGAGAGCAACCGGTTCACCTCGTCACGGGTGAGCACGTGAGGCAGCTTGCGTCCGCGGCGCGGGGCGCTGAGCGCGGCCGTGGGATCGGAATCGCGAACGCCCTCCCGGCGCAGGTGGCGGTAGAACGAGCGCAGGCAGGCGGCCTTGCGATGGATCGTCGCCGTGGAAGCGGGTGGCTTGCCGTTGCCCTGGGCGAGGCCGGCGAGGAAGTCCGAGATGTCGGCGCTTGAGGCGGTCGCGGCCGACTCGCCGCGCGCCTGCAGGAAGCGGCCGAACTGCAAGAGGTCGGAGCGGTACGCCTCGAGAGTGTTCCTCGACAGGCCGCGCTCGAACTCCAGATACGCGAGGAAGTCCAGCATCAGGTGCTCGAACGGCTGGGTGTGCGGGGGTTGCGCCGCGATGGCCACGACACAGCTTTCGTCCGCCCCCGCTTCATCCCTTGGCGCTGCAAGCTCGCGCTCAGCTCAGCGCTTGACGATGTGGATCACCTGGAACGGCGGGCTGTCCGTCACGTTCCCGACGAGGTCCTCCATGGACACCTCAACCACGTAGCGCCCCGCCCGCAGCCTGCGGCCGTGGATCGTGCCGTGCCAGAAGAGCTTCACGAGGCCGGGCTTCACGACCTTCTTCACGAACTCACCGGCCCGGCGGTTGCTCGCCCGGTTGACCACGACCACGGCCTTGCCCGGCTCGTTCGTGACGAAGCTGATCGTGACCCCGGGATGCCTGCACCTGCGGGTCTTCTTGAGACAGACCTTGCTGGGTGTGAGCTTGAGGTTCTGGACGGCGGGCGCCTGGAAGTCGCCCGGAGCGGCGCCCACGAGCACCGGGCTCGTGCCGGTGTTGAAGTTGCCTGCGGCGTCCGTGAGCACGCCGGGGCCGGTCATCGAAACGCCCCCGGCCTCCCCCGGGTTCCACGGCTGCGAGGAGATCAGGTACACGCGCCCGCCATCCGGCGAGACCGCGCCCTGCACGATCGGCCGCGGCACGCCCGCCATCTGCAACGCGAAGTCGCTCAGGTTGAGCGACCCGCCGGCGAGGGGCTCGCTCGGGATAACGATCACCTCATTCGTGCTGAAGGCGAAGGCGGTGGCGAGCGTGGGCGACGTGACGTCCGCCGGCACCGTTGCGGCCTGCGAGTAGCGCGACGTGCCGGCGCCGGTGCTCGTGGCCGTGACGGTCGTGCCGGGCGCGAGCTCGGGGTTCGGCACGAAGGAGAACGCGCCCGAGCCGTTGGCCGTGGCCGCGCCAACGAACTTCGTGGCCGTGGAGCCTGTGGGATCGCCGGAGTAGATGTCCACCCGGGCTCCGCTGGGCGCCGCGCCGCTGACGGGCAGCGTGCCGTCCGGCTGGCGCGGCCCGACCCTGAGGCCGTGCGGAGCCGCGATGCCGGCGTTCGACCCGGTGCCGAGCGCGATCGGCGTGGCGACGTTGAAGATCGGGCTCTTCTCGATCTTCACCCCGGTCACGCCGTCCTCGACCTTGATCGCGGTCCCGCCGGGATTCGTGAACGTCACCCCCTGCACCAGCGCGTTGCCGGCGGTGAAGTCCACCAGCGGGTCCACGCTGCCGGACGGCCCGACGCTCACGTCGCCCTGCGGATCCGAGATGGTCACGCCGCTCGAGCCGACGGTGAGTGTGGATGTGAGCTGGATCGGGCCGAGGCCGGGAGCGAAGTCGACGGTGCCGCCTCCCGCCACCGCGTCGCGCAGGTGGCAATTGCCCGGCGTGAGGCAGTTCACCGGGTCGCCAATGGCGTCGTCCCCGGTGTTGTCCACCGTCGCTGCGCGCGCCACGGCGGGCCCGGCCGCCAGAGCCGCCAGTGCGAGCGGGAGGGCGAGGAGCCGCCTGTTCACGCGGCGTCGCCCATCGCCTTCAGCCACAGCAGACCCACAAGGGTCTTCGAGTCCTTGCAGTCGCGGATCACGCTGTCGAGCTGCGAGAGCGGCACGGTCTCGATCTCGATCCGCTCGTTCTCGTCAGCCTCCGCGTGCTCGTCGTAGAGGTCCGTGGCCAGATACACGTGAATTTCCTCGTCGGAGAAACCCGGCGAGGACCAGAAAGTTGTGAGGTGCTGCCACGTTCGCGCGCCCTTGCCGATCTCCTCGGCCAGCTCGCGCTTGGCGGTGGCGAGCACGTCCTCCCCCTCCTCGTCGAGCTTTCCGGCGGGCAGCTCGAGCAGCGCCGGGTCCCCCACGGGCTCGCGCGGCTGGCGAACGAGGTAGATCCGCTCCCCGTCGTGCGCGACGACGCCGACGGCGCCCGGGTGGCCCACGACCTCGCGCTCGACCTCCTCGCCGTCCTCCTGGCGCCAGCGCTCGACGCGCACGTTCGCGATACGTCCGCTCCACACCTCGTCCACGCCTATCCGCTCAAACGCCATCGATTTCCTTTGAGAGGGCCTCTCCACCCGCGAGCGCGGCGCTGAAGAAGAGCTCGTCCTCCTCCAGCGTGCGGCCCATCGTCGTTACCGGCAAACCGGAGCCAGCATAGCCCTGGAGGTCGACGTCGAATTCCGCCCGCTCGTGCTGGCCCACCTCCACGGGCGCGCCCGCGGGTATCGGCACCAGCACCGGCTCGAGCAGCATCTGGAGCACGGTGATCGTGTGGTGGGAGAGGCCGCGGTGGCGATCGCGCGGGTCACTCTCCGACAGGCGCGGCACGATCATCGTGCGGCAGCCGAGGGCGAGCGCCGCGTGTGCGGAGTCGAGCGCCGCCATGCCGCCATGGCCGAGCCGGGTGGACGAGCCGAGGATCCCGGGCCCCGGGCCGACGATCGCGGCATCCCAGCCGTCGGCGGCGAAGCCCGTCTCGAGCGCGCCGGCCACGGTGATCGCGTCGCATTCGCCTCCGAATGCGGCGCCGGCCGTGACATGGGTGGCGAGCAGGCCCCGGTCGAGCAGTTCTCGTACGACGCTCGAGAACGCGCCGGGCAGCGCGCCGCCGATCGTCTGCACGTAACCGATGCGGCGCGGCGCGGCGCCGCCGCGCGCGGCTGCCCAAGCAACCCCTGGGAGCTGGCCGTGCAGCGCAAGCAC
>DATEPK010000103.1:0-8238 GCA_035273245.1 Thermoleophilaceae bacterium | reverse complement strand
GCGTTGAGGAACTCGAGGAAGCGGTTTCGCTCCACCCCGCCCTTCTCCGCGAGCACCGTGATCTCGGCGAGCGTCTGCGCGACGATCCCGAGCATCAGGTTGTGGCACAGCTTGACGAGGCGGGCGCTGTCGCCCTCCCCCACGTAGGTCACGCCCTCGCCGAAGAGCTCGAGATACGGCCGTGCGATCTCGAAGGCGTCCTCCGGGCCCGACGCCACCACCGTCAGCCTTCCGGCCTTGACGACCTTCGGGTTGCCGCTCACGGGCGCGGCGAGCACGCCGATGCCGCGTTCCGCCGCATGCGCACGCACGGCCTCAGACGCCTCGGCCGACACCGTGGACGAGTCGACCAGCACGCGAGGGGCGACGCCGTCGGCGGCGAGCACCCCGCCCTCCTCGATCGTCACCGCCTTGAAGTCATCCGGGCCGGCGACCATGGTGAACACGATGTCGCAGCCGGCGAGCTCGGCAGGCGAGTCGGCGATCGTCGCGCCGAGCTCCGAGAGCGGCTCCGCCTTCGTGCGCGTGCGGTTCCACACCGTCACCTCGCAGCCGGCCCGCAGCAGCCGCGCGGCGAGCTCGAACCCCATCCTGCCGGTGCCGATCCAACCGATACGAAGCCCATGCTGATTCGAGCTGGCCATCCGCTTGACTCCTTCCGCCGAGCGCCTGCGGTGGCGGCTCTCAGCAAACGATTGCAGTCATCTTAATCCCCTGTTAGCGGGCGGTCAACGCCTTGACATTGGGTGGCGAGCCCGATTATCGTGCAAACGATTGCAGGCGCTCGAGTGGAGCGCCGGCGCCCCTTCTGGGGAAGAGCGTGCCCGCCGCGGGCGGGCAGAAGGAGGGACAGAACGTGAGAAGGCTCGTCGTCCTCATCTCGCTCGGCGTCCTGCTCGCGGTGAGCGTGACGCTCGCCGCCTGCGGAGGCAGCAGCAGCTCGAGCACCAACGCGGGCTCCACCAGCAGCTCCGCGAACGGAAAGCCTCTGACCATCGGGATCTCGCTGTCGCTGTCGGGCGACTTCTCCGATCCCGGCCACGCGGCCCAGAAGGGCTACCAGCTCTGGGCGAAGACCGTCAATGCGAACGGTGGCGTGGCCGGCCGGAAGGTGAAGCTCAAGATCGTCGACGACGCGAGCAGCCCGAACCAGGTCGTCACGAACTACCAGAACCTGATCACGCGCGACAAGGTCGATCTCGTGTTCGGGCCCTTCTCCACCCTGCTCACGGGACCGGCGGCCTCGGTCGCCCACCGCTACGGATACGCGTTCGTCGAGCCGGCCGGCGGAGGCCCCGCGGTGTTCCAGGAACACCTGAACAACGTGTTCTTCGTGCAGCCCGCCCCGACGCTCAACTGCGGCGACCCGTTCGTCGCATACATCAAGTCGCTGCCGGCGTCGCAGCGGCCGAAGACGGCGGCATACCCATCGCTCGACGACCCGTTCTCCTCGCCGATTGCGGATCGCATGCAGAAGGCCTTCGAGGCAATGGGGATCAAGACGGTGTACAAGACGATCTATCCGTCAGAGACGGCGGACCTCACGCCCGTCGTGGAGAAGTACGTGGCGAAGAAGCCCGACATGGTGGTTGCCGGAACCCAGTCCGAGGACGCCTACTCGCAGGTGAAGGCGATGGTGCAGGCGGGCTTCAGCCCGAAGTTCGTGTTCCTGGCGAACGGGGCTAACTCGCCCACCGAGTTCCCGAGCAAGGTCGGGGCGAAGAACACCGAGGGCATCTTCAGCTGCGGCGATTGGTTCCCCACCTCCAAGGCCAACGGCAACCCGCAGTTCGTCGCCGCCTACAAGGCGCAGTACGGCGGCACGCCGTTCGACATCGACTCGACCTCGGCCGAGGCCTACGCCGTGGGCCAGCTGATCCAGGCGGTGGCGAAGAAGACCGGCAAGGTCGACAACAAGACGATCATCTCGTCGCTCCACTCCGGCACGTGGCCGAGCGTGGAGGGCAACATCAGCTGGAACGCCGACGGCTCGCCGCAGGGCAGCGACATGCTGCTCGAGTGGGTGGGGGGCAAGCTCCAGCCGGTGTATCCGCCGAACGTCGCGCTCACGAAGCCCACGTCGCCGAAGCCTCCGTGGGGCGGCTGATCTAGAAGATGCACCTCTTCATCCAGGCGTGCATCCTCGGTCTGCTCGCCGGCGGTGTGTATGCGCTGATGGCCAGCGGGCTCACGCTGGCCTTCGGCGTCATGCGCGTGATCAACGTGGCCCAGGGCGCGATGATCGTCCTGGGCGCGTTCCTCAGCTACACGCTGTTCACGAAGCTGCACATCGACCCGTTCGTGTCGGTGGTGCTGCTCACCCCGCTGATGTTCCTCGTGGGCGTGGTGCTCCAGCTCGTGTTCATCCGCCCGCTGCGGGCGGATGAGCGCGAGGAGCTGTCATTGCTCGTCACCTGGGCGCTCGCCCTCGGCATCGAGGGCCTCTTGAGCGTCCTCTACAAGACGAACTACCGCTCGACCATCACGAGCTACGCGGACAACAGCTGGCGGGTGCTCGGCTACCACCTCTCCGAGGTGCGCGTGTTCGCGTTCGGCATGTCCGTGGTGATCCTGGCGCTCCTCTACGTCGTGCTCACGCGCACGGAGTTCGGGCGGACGATGAGGGCAACGGTGCAGAACCCGGTGTCGGCGCGGCTGCTCGGGGTGAATGTGGAGAGGGTGTCGGCGCTCGGCTTCGGCATCAGCGTGGCCACGGCCACCGCGGCGGGCGCGGTGTTCGGGATGGTCACGCCGTTCTTCCCAGGCAGCCACTACGACCTGATCTCGCGCCTGCTCTCGATCATCGTGCTCGGCGGGCTCGGCAGCCTCGGGGGGGCGATCATCGCGGCGCTGTTCATGGGAATGGCGGAGGCGGTGTTCGCGGCCGAGATCTCCCCCACCTGGTCCTCGTTCACGTTCTTCATCGTGCTGATCGCGATCCTGCTGCTGAGGCCGCAGGGGCTGTTCGGAACCAACGAACGCGGGGCGCTGTGAGCCGCTTCACCCGGACAGGCGCACTCCGTGCCGTCGTGGTGTTCGGCGCGCTCGCGGCGTTCCCGTTCGTCTTCCCCGCCCAGTGGATCGTCAACATCGCGATCTTCACGCTCATGTACGCGGGCCTCGCGACGGCTTGGAACCTGCTGGGCGGGTTCTCCGGCTACCTGTCGCTCGGACACGCGGCGTTCTTCGGCGTGGGCGCGTATGCGATCGCGATCGCGTTCACGCACATCGGCATCGGCGGCTCCGGCTACAAGCCGTTCTTCGCGCTGCCGCTCGTGGGCATCGCCGTGGCGCTCGTGTCGGTGCCGATCGCGTGGGTGGCGCTCCGCGTGCGCGCGGCCACGTTCGCGATCGTCACGCTCACGCTGCTGTTCGTGGTGCAGCAGCTCGCATTCAACCTCCACCACATCACCCACGGCTCGCAGGGACTGGCGCTCCCGCCGCCGCCGTTTGACGTCTCGACCTTCGAACAGCCCTTCTACTTCGCGATGCTCGGCGTGTTCGCGCTCGCGTTCTTCACCTGCTGGTGGGTGAAGGGGTCGAAGCTCGGGCTGATGCTCTTCTCGATCCGGGATGACGAAGATCGCGCCCGCGGCGTCGGCGTGCGGGTGACCGGCGCGAAGGTGATCGCCTTCGCCGTGAGCGTCGGCTTCACGGGCATGCTGGGCGGCGTCTGGGCGTACTACATCCAGTTCATCTATCCGCAGTTCGCGGTGGATCCGCTGATCACGATCGGCGCGGTGCTGATGGCGTTCCTCGGCGGCAAGGGAACGGTGTGGGGACCGACGGTCGGCGCCTTCATCCTCGTGCCGGCGCAGCAGTACATGGCGTACAAGCTCGGGGCCAGCGAGCTGTACCTGCTCGGCTACGCGTCGGTGTTCCTGCTGATCATGCTGTTCCTGCCGCGAGGGATCATCCCGTCGATCAGCGACCATCTTGCGCGCCGCCGCAGCGGCCGTCCCGAGGAGCCGCCGGGTGCCGTGGCCTCCGCGCCGAGGGCCACGCTTCCGGGAGGGATGGCGCCGTGAGCAAGACGCTGCTCGGCGTGAGTGGCCTCACCAAGCGCTTCGGCGGGGTGGCGGCGGTGAACGGCTGCTCGTTCCAGGTGGAGGAGGGCACCATCACCGCGCTCATCGGCCCGAACGGCTCGGGCAAGACCACGGCGTTCAACATGATCACGGGCTACCTCCCGGCGGACTCCGGCGAGGTCACATTCGCGGGCCGGGCGGTGAAGCGGCCGAATCCCACGCGCCTCTACCGCGCAGGGCTCACGCGCACGTTCCAGCAAGCGCGCGTGTTCCCAGGGCTCACGCTGCTCGAGAACCTCACGGTGGCGATCAGCCAGCCCTGGCGCACGCTGCTGCGGCGAAACGTGGCCGCGCGGGACCGTGAGCGCGCGCTCACCCTGCTCGAGGAGTTCGGGATAGAGCGGCTTGCGACGCGGCCGGCGGGGGAGCTTTCCTTCGGCCAGCGCAAGCTGCTCGAGTTCGCCACGGTGCTGATGGGCGAGCCGCGGCTGGTTCTCCTCGACGAGCCCACGGCCGGCGTGAACCCGGTGATGGTCGAGCAGATCGAGAGGCACGTGCGCGAGCTGCACGCGCGCGGGCTCACCTTTCTGATCGTGGAGCACGACATGCACCTCGTGATGAGGTTGTGCGATCCGGTGATCGTGCTCGACCGCGGCGCCACCATCAAGCAGGGTCCGCCCGCCGAGGTGCAGAGCGACCGCGCGGTCCTCGACGCCTACCTGGGGACGTAGGTCGTGAGCTCCCTGAAGCTCGACGGGGTGGTGGCCGGCTACGGGCAGGGCGACATTCTGCGCGGGGTGAACCTCGAGGTGGAGGCTGGCAGCGTGATGTGCGTGATCGGCCCGAACGGCGCCGGCAAGTCCACGATCCTGCGCGCGGTGTCCGGCCTCCTGCGCCCGCGGCTCGGGTCCATCGCGGTGGACGGGCAGCCGATCGCCTCGCTCAAGCCGCGCGAGGTGCTGACCCGCGGGATCGTGCACGTACCGCAGGAGCGCAGCCTCTTCCCGCAGATGACGGTGTGGGAGAACGTGCTGCTGGGCGCACATGTGCTGGGTGACCGCGCCCAGGCTCGGCGCCGCATCGAGGAGGTGGCCGAACGCTTCCCGATCCTGCGGGAGCGGCGACACGACCATGCCGGCTCGCTGTCGGGCGGCGAGCAGAAGACCGTTGAGCTGGCTCGCGCCCTCATGCTCGACCCCAAGCTGATCATGCTCGACGAGCCGTCGATGGGGCTCGACCCCAAGGCTCGCCAGCGCGTGTTCACGACGGTCCGCGGCCTCAACGAGACCGGGCTCACCGTGTTGCTCGTGGAGCAGAACGCGCGCGCCGGCCTCGAAATCGCGGACGAGGGCGCCGTGATGGACGGCGGGGTGGTGAAGCTGCGGGCGCGCGGCCGGGACCTGCTCGATGACCCGCGCGTGGGCGCGCTCTACCTCGGAGCTCCGCTCACCCCTCGCGAGGCCGCGCCGGAGCCCACCCGATAATCGTTCTCCCATGAGTCCGGGACCGGTGAAGCTGAGCGACGTGGCCGAGCGGGCCGGCGTGCATCCCGCCACCGTGTCGCGCGCGCTCAGCGAACGCACGCGGCACATGGTCAACGGCGACACGGCCCAGCGCGTGCTCGCGGCCGCCGAGGAACTCGGCTACACGCCCAACCCGATCGCCCGCAGCCTCAAGACCAACCGCTCGTTCACGATCGCGGTAATGCTGCCGGACCTCACCAACCCGCTGTTCCCGCCGATGGTCCGCGGCATCGAGGACGCTCTTGCGGAGGCCGGCTTCACCGCGCTGATCGCGAACACCGACAACCACCCGGACCGCGCGCTCGCGGCCGTCGAGACGATGCGGACGCGGCTGGCGGACGGCTGCATCGCCGCCACCGCCACGCGTGACGACGGTCTGCTGGCGGAGGCCGCCAGCGAAATGCCGATGGTGCTGATCAACCGGCGCGTGCTGAACCACGAGATTCCCGCCGTCGTTGCCGACGACCGCAGCGGCGTGCGGCAGGCAGTCGAGCATCTGGCAGCGCTCGGGCACGAGCGGATCGCCCACGTGGCCGGACCGCAATGGCTCGCCACGGGCGCCGATCGGCACGAGGCGTTCCTCGCCGCACTGCGCGGCGTGGGGCTCGAGCCCGACCCGCAGCTGATCAGCTTCGGGGAAGGCTTCACGGAGGAGCAGGGCGCGCGCTCGCTTCACACGCTGCTAGAGGCGGGCGCGTCGTTCACCGCGCTCGTGGCGGGCAACGACCTGATGGCCCTCGGCTGCTACGACGCGCTCGTAGAGCGCGGCCTCTCGTGCCCGGACGACATCTCGGTGGTCGGCTTCAACGACATGCCGTTCGCGGACAAGTTCAACCCGCCTCTCACCACGGTGCGCATCCCGCATTACGCGATGGGACGGCGGGCGGCGGAGCTGCTGCTCGCGCGGATCGAGGGCAACGCCTCGGCGGCCAGCGAGGACATCGTGCTGCCGGTGGAGCTCGTCCAGCGGGCGTCTACTGCGCCGGCGCCCTCCCGTCGGGCCCGACAGGCTCGGGCTTAGCGGCGGCGCCCCATTCCGTGTTCAGGTGGGACTCGTTCTCGCGCATGCCGGCGAGCGGACCGTGCGCCGTCTCATAGCCGCCGCGGCCGGTGATCATCAGGTCCTCGGCCGGGAAGCGCGTGATCACCTCGCAGCCGTTCGCCGTCACCACGAGCTGCTCCTCGATCCGCGCGGCCGACCAGCCGTCTGACGCCGGCCAGAAGGTCTCGAGCGCGAACACCATCCCCTCCTCGATCGTCTCCGGATGGTCGAGCGACACGAGCCGGCTGATGATCGGCTTCTCCCAGATCGAGAGGCCGACGCCGTGGCCGAACTGGAGCGCGAACGCGGCCTCCTCGCTCGGGAAGCCGAAGTCCTGTGCGCGCGGCCAGATGCTCGCCACCTCGGCGGTGGTCACGCCGGGCCGCACCATCGCGATCGCGCGGTCGAGCAGCTCGCGGCAGACCTTGTAGGCGTCCACCAGCGCGCGCGAAGCGCTCCCCACCGCGAACGTGCGGTAGTAGCACGTGCGGTAGCCCATGTAGGAATGAAGGATGTCGAAGTAGGCCGGGTCGCCGGGACGCAGCGCGCGGTCCGTGTACACGTGCGGGTGCGGGCTGCACCGCTCGCCCGAGATCGCGTTCACTCCCTCCACGTGCTCCGAGCCCATGTCGTAGAGCACCTTGTTCACGAGCCCCACGCATTCGTTCTCGCGGATGCCGGGCTTCATCGCGCGGTAGAGCTCGTCGTAGGCGGCGTCCACCATCATGCAGGCGGTGTCGAGCAGTGTGATCTCGTCCTGGGTCTTGATCACGCGCGCCCGCTGCATGAGCTGCTGACCGTCCACCACCTCGATGCCCGCGCGCTGCAGCGCGAACATCACCGGCGGCTCGACCACGTCCACCCCCACAGGCGCGCCCGTGAGCTCGCGCTCCTGCAGTTCGCGCGCAATCTTTTCCGCCACGTCCTCGGCTCGTCCGCTGTCCGGGGACATCGCGCCGCGCATCGTGGAGATGCCTGCCGGCGAGCGGCCCTCGAGCCACGGGCAGTAGAGGTCATGGTGGCGGGCCGCCGAGCCGAAGTCCCACACGATCGGGTCGTGGCCGCGCGGCAGCAGCGAGAAGCGGGCCAGCTTGTCCATCGCCCAGGTGCCGATGTGCGTGGCCGTGATGTAGCGGATGTTCGCCATGTCGAAGCACAGGAGCGCGGCCATGTCCGACTCTTCGAGCAGCGCGCTGATGCGCTCGAGCCGCTCGCGCCGCAACCGGTCGACGTCGACCCGCTTCTCCCAGTCGGTGACGTTTAGCCCGTAGGTACGCGTCACTTGAGCGCTCCCACTCCCAGCCGAGCGCGCACCGAGCGCGCGATCGCCTCGGCGCCGGGCAGGAAGGCGTCCTCCAGCGGCGGGCTGTACGGAATCGGCGTGTCATCGGTCGCCACCAGCCAGGCGTCGTCGAGATCTTCGAGCGCGGCCTCGGCCACCGCGCCCAAGAGGCCCGCCCCGAAGCCTCCCAGGCGCGGTCCCTCCTCGACAACGAGCAGCCGGTTGGTCCGGCTGACCGATTCGAGGATCGTGCCGAGGTCGAGCGGCCGCAACGAGCGGAGGTCGACAACCTCGCAGTCGATGCCGTCCTCCGCCAGTGCCCCGGCGGCCGCCAACGCGTCATGAACGCCCTTCATAGCCGCG
>DATEPK010000102.1:0-12127 GCA_035273245.1 Thermoleophilaceae bacterium | reverse complement strand
TGGGCGAGACGCCGGCAGGTGTCACTCCGTGACTTCCTGCGCACCCCGATGGTGCTGCGCGACCCGTCCTCGAATGCGCGCTGGACGGTGGACGGCGTGCTGCGCGAGCGCGGCCTCACGGCCGCATCCGCGCTGTGCGAGATCGGCACGCCGGAGGCCGCGAAGCGCGAGGCGCGTGCGCGCAAGGTGCCGGTGCTGCTCTCGCGCCACGTCATTCATTCGCGCGATTTCGCGATCGTCCAGGTGGACGGGCTGTCGTTTCCTCGCAGCTACGTGCTGGTGCTGCCGGCATATGGCGAGCCGACCCAGGCGGTGAACGCGCTGATCGAGCGCCTGCGTGAGCGCGCGGACGAGCTTCGCTCCGGCGGGTCCGACGAGGACTCTGGCCGCGCCGCGGCGCCATAGCTCCCGGTTATGGCGGCAAGTGCCGCGGGCAATGACTTCGCGCGCTCCACCCTTCCTGCACGCCCGCGCGCGACCGACACTCGGGGCGAACCCGGACTCGCTATTCGCTCTCGGGCTCGCCGAGGCCCCAGGCAAGCGCCGCGGCGAGATCGAGCGAGGACACCACTCCGGCGGGCCGCGCCTCCTCGTCCACCACGACGAGGTGACTGGTGGTGTGCTCGCACATGAGCTGGGCCGCGCGGGCCGCGGTGTCCGACGCCGACACCACAACCGGCCGCCTGGCGATGTCCCCGGCGGTGGGCTCCTCCTCCGCCGCGGAACGCACCGCGTTCATCAGGTCGAGATCGGAGATCACGGCCCAGCCGTCGCGGCCCGGACCACCGTCGCCGAAGCCGGTGACCACCAGCGAGTGCACGTGGTTCGCGGCCATCATCTCGGCCACCGCGCGCACGCGCGTCTCGGGAGGGCAGGTGAGCACCCCGCGGCGCATCACGTGCTCCACGCGCGCGCTCGCGAACGCGGGCGGAAGCTCCGCGAAGTAGGAGCCCTTCCTGTACCAGCCGACCGGTCCTCTCGGTTCCTGCGTCACGCGGCCCATTATCAATGTTTGGGCGACGCACACGGTTGACAGCGCGGCGGCGCGCGCCGAGGATCGACACATGTTGAGCAAACTGGTGCTGTCCGACGCGGCGAAGCGGCTGCTGGCACGGGAGCGGGCTGAGGTGCTCGCCGGGCTGCAACGCGCCCATAAGCGATCGCTCGACGACAACCCTGAGGGCTCGGCCCTCATCGAGAACGCGTTGGGAAGGGCGCTGCTTGTGGGAGTCCGGGCGCAATGCGAGCTCGACTGGCTGCCCGGCCTCGACCGCGATGCGCCTCCGACCGCCTGGGAGGACTGGCAGAACATCCGCGACGAGACGCCGGAGGGTCGCGAGTGGCCGGACGTGCTCGTCCAACGCAAACCCGAGGCCGTGGAGAAGGGGGGCGACCTGCTCGAGGCAGCCGCGGCCGAGCTCGACCTCCGCCGCCGCGAGCGCGAGGACCTTCGCTGGGCGGGCGAGCAGTGCGCCGAGGCGGGAGCCGCGCTCGTCCGAGCGCTCACGCAGCCACCGGGGCGCGAGCCGGCGCCAGTGTGGGCCGAGCCGGGACCGGCTGGGCCCGTGGAGGCGGACGGCACGGTGCGCGTGGCCTGGGCGCGGACTCAGGCGGACTGCGAGCTGCTCCAGGGAATGCTGGGGAGCGCCGGGATTCCAAGCATCACCAGGGCCGTCGACATCGAGGGCTTCTGGGGCCAGGCGTCCGGCCGTCGCGAGATCTATGTGCCGGCCGCAGCCGCTGCCCGAGCCCAAGAGATCCTCGCCACCTCAGTCCGGGAGTAGCGGCACGGTTATGTGGTTGTCGCCGCGGCCGAGCAGGACGGCGCGGGTGATCGCGCCGGTGCCGAAGCGATCGCGGATGTCGTCGAGCACGGCGTCGAGCGCACTCTCGCGCTGACGATCGAACGGCAGCGCGAGCTGCACCGCCCAGTCGTCCTCGAGGTTGGTTAGCGACACGCCGATCAGCGTTATCCCCTGCCGCTCGATCATCGGCATCGACGCCGCCAGAAGGCCGCGCGCGGTGGCGAGGATCTTCTGGGTCTGCGCGGTGGCCTCGCTGACCGTCTGCGACCGGGTGGCTCGCGTGAAGTCCTCGAACCGCATTCGCAGCACAACGGTGCGGCACACGCGGCTCGCGGCGCGCAACCGCCGCGCCACGCGATCCACCAGCCCGACGAGGTTCGCGTCGAGCGCGTCCCACGAGCGCGACGCGCGGCGCCCGAGCGCGTGCTGCGCTCCCATAGAGCGCCGCCGCCTGCCGGGACGGACGCGGCGCGGATCGCGGTTGTGCGCGAGCGCGTGCAGGTGCCGCCCGGCCGCGCGGCCGACGATCGACACGAGCGCGTCCTCCGGCAGCCGCGCCACCTCCGCCACCGTGGTTATCCCGAGCGCGCGCAGCTTCTGCGACGTCTTCTGCCCCACTCCCCATAGCCGCTCGACGGGCAGCGGGTGCAGAAACGCGAGCTCGCGATCCGGCGCGACCACGAGGAGCCCGTCCGGCTTGGCCACCCCGCTCGCGACCTTGGCGAGGAACTTGGTGCGCGCGACGCCGACCGTGATCGGAAGCCCCACGCGCTCGCGCACATCCCGCCGCAGCCGCACGGCGATCTCTTCGGGAGTCCCGAAGATGTGGTCGAGCCCGCGAACGTCGAGGAACGCCTCGTCGATCGACAGCCCTTCCACGAGAGGCGACCAGCGCTCGAACACCTTGAAGACCGCCTTGCTCGCCGCCGAGTACGCGGACATGCGCGGCGAGACCACGATCGCGTCCGGGCACAGCCGGCGGGCCGTCCCGCCGCCCATCGCAGTGCGCACGCCGCGAGCCTTGGCCTCGTAGCTGCACGCCAGGACCACGCCGCCGCCGACGATCACGGGGCGTCCGCGCAGGCGCGGATCGTCGCGCTGCTCAACCGACGCGTAGAAGGCGTCGAGGTCCGCGTGAAGGATCGTTGCTTGGCCGCCTGACACGAACACATGTTCGCATGAGGACCGGCGGCAAGAGTTCGCCTCGGGGTGGCCTCGGGTACCCGACTGGCGTACCCCAATCCACGGAGGGACCTGTGGCAACGCAGACCAAGACGACAAAGGGCTCGAGCTCGAATCAGAACGGCCGGCGCGTACCGAAAGAGGCCGTCCGCGGTGCTGTCGGTGTGGCAGCGCTCGGCTTCCTCGCCGCGCAGACGATCAAGGAGCGCCGCCGCCCAAAGGTGTTCGGGATGAAGCTCCCCCGCGAGCTGACGAAGCTCGAGCCGGGCAAGATCGACATGCACAAGATCGCGAAGCAGATGGGCAGCGCGGCCGACCGGCTGGAGCGCACGAGCGACGACGTGCGCATGATCAGCGCGCAGGCCAAGAGGCTCAGCAAGAAGCTCTCGTAGGGCTTAGAGCAGGTTGCCGAGCGGGCCGAGGTTGAGGTTGAGGTCCTCCTCGGTCAATCCGAACTCGGTCCGTAGCTGTTCCATCCGCTTGTCGAGCTCCATGAACGTGCGCCCAAGGCGCTCGACCTCATCCTCGCTAAGCGTGCCCCCGTCGATGCGACGCAGCGCCTGGCGCTCCATGAGCTGCCGCAGTAGCTCGACCACCGTGAGCACGAGCTGCGCAAGCCCGCGCTCGAGCTTCTCCGGGTCCGCGTTCACGCGCCGCGACAGAGCGTCGTCGAGCCGCGGCTGCTCGGCGGCGAACGGGTCGAGGTTGCGCGGCGCGTGGAGGAACTTGTCCCTCACGGCGCGCTGAAGCTGTACGGGGGCCAGGGGCCGGTGCAGAGCACACTAAGGCCGGGATTCGCCTCGTCGAGCTCTTCGACGCACGCCACAAACGCAGAGAGCTCGTCGCGATCCACGAGGTACGCGGCGCGAAGCAGCTCCGCAGGATCCGGCGCCGACAGCTTCGCGCACGCGCGCGCGCGTGAAGACAACGGTTCGTGAATCGCCGTCGACACGGCCTCCGCGGCAGACTCGGAGCGCGCCCTCGCGCGCAGGTACTCAGCGCCGCTGAGCGACTCCGATGGCTGCGGCCGGGGCGTCTCCCCCAGCACCCGCACCGACACCTCCACAGCGCCCCGCACCCGGGCAAGCGCGCCGGCGAACTCCTGGTGGCGCTCCTCGAGCGAGCGCGCCGCGGCGGCCTCATCCTCGAGCCGCGTGCCGAAGCGCACGGGCAGCAGGTCGCGATCCTCCATCAGCGCCTCCACCACCCGCTCGTGCTGCCACAGCGCCTCCGGAGACACCTGGAGCTCCGCGTCGGCGGGCGCGTACACGGCCGCCAGGCCGTGGCTTGCCACGGCACTCAGCGGCGCGATCGGCGGAAGGCGCGGTGCCCGCTCATCGGTTATCGCGTAGAGCTCGATCACAGCGCGCTCCCCAAGCGGGGCAGCACGTTCTTCTCCTCGGCGGTGGCCACCGACGAGATCAGCGCCCGCAGGCTCACGTACACGAGGTCCACGTCCGCGGCCGCCAGCGTGATGTCTCCCGCGATCACCACGCCGCCGCCGAGCAGGCGGTCGATGAGGTCGATCAGCGCGACGTCTCGTTCGGCGATCGTGCTCGGGCTCATGCGATCGTGGCCGCGCCGCTCGGAACGAAGTTGTATGGCGGCCACGGCCCGCTCAACTCGATGCGCGCGCCGAGCGTCTCGTGCTGTGCCTCGAGCTGGGCCACGAGGTCGCGCAGCTCGTTCACGCGCTCGGCATCGACGAGGTAGGCGGCGTTCAGGATCATCTCGCCCTCGTGTCCCGAGAGCTCGCGGTTCTGCGGCGCGCGCGTGACCGCGTCGAGCGCGCGCTCCTCCAGCCGGCCATGAACGTCGTGCGCGAGCTCCCGCGCCAGCGACTCCGACGCCTCGCGGAGATGGCGCTCGAGCCGCCTGCGCAGCATGTATGCGCCGCCTCCGCCCACGCCCTCGAGCTCGTGCTCGAACGCCTGAGCCTGCTCGCTGCGCGCGTGCGCCTCGGCTGAGAGCCTGTCGGGATCGACGATCACCTTCACGCTCCACTCCTGGCGGCCTCGCAGAAGGTCGATCGCCTCGCGCAGCGCGGCGGCCTCGTGCTCGAGCATCTGCCGCACGCCCTCCTCGCTCTCGTAAAGCGTGCACAGCCGCAGCGGCACGATCGTGCTCTGCTCGAGCGCGGCATCGAGCACGGCCTCGTGCGCGCGCGCGACCCGCTCGAGCCAGTCGAGGTCGTTCAGGTTCTGGCGGAGCGGCGCCTCGCCGAACTCCGCGCGCGGCACTCGGCTCACGAGCGCGACAAGGCCGCCTGCCTCGACCGCCTGCACCGCGCTTCCGGGATCGATGCCCCGTCGCTCGGCGGGCCGCGGCTCGCCCTCGGACATCACGCAGTACGCCCAGACGAGCTCGCCGGCCTCCGGCTCCGGCGCAGGCCCCGAGGGCGGCGGGCTCGGCGGGGTTGCCTCCCGCTTCCTCTCACCGAGCGCCGCCGCCACCAGCGCGTCGCGCAACACGATCAAGGCTTCCTCTTCCGCCCTCGCCAGGAGGGCGGGCGCGCGTTCCGCCGCCCAGCGCGCCAGCTCGTCGCTCACTTCTTGGATCCCTCGCCCACCAGGCGCTCCAGGCGGTCGAGCCGCTCCCGCAGCTCCCGGTTCTCCTTCTCGAGCTGCGCCCGGGCATTGCCGCCATTGCCGTCCTCCACGCTCTGAAGCGACGAGTCGCTCTCCCACCAGTTGATCCCCATCTCCCGCGCGCGGTCGACCGACGCGATCAGGAGCCGCAGCTTGATCGTGAGGAGCTCGATCTCGAGCAGGTTGATCTGGATGTCGCCGGCGATGACGATGCCCTTGTCGAGCACGCGCTCCAGGATGTCCGCGAGGTTGGCGGGATCGTTCGGGCGGCCCGGGAGCCGGTTGCTCTGGCGTGGTTGCAGTCCGCTCGCTTCCATGCTCAACCCTCGTCGGCCTGGCCGCGCACGAAGCGGCCCGTCCGCCTGTAGCCGCGCAGCGTGCCAGTCTCGTCGAGCTGCACCGCGTAGGTGCCGAGCACGTCGGTGGTGTTCGGGACGCGCGCCAGCTCGAGCGCGTCCACGGTGATCTGCCAGAACTCACCGTCCCACTCGAGCCCGGTCACCGCCTCGGGCGTGTAACCCGTGAGCTCCTGCACCGTCGTCAGCGCGGCGCGGCTGAGCTCGCTCGCCGACAGCCGGCCGTTCTTATTCGAATCAGCCATTGCCCTCCTCCCCCGCGAAGCCGCGAATCGCCATCAGCCGCTCGAGCAGCGCGTTCTCGGCGTCGTCGATTTCCTCGTCGCTCAGCTCGCCGGCCTCCCGGGCCTCCTCGAGCTCGATCAGCGCCTCGCGGATTGCGGATTCGTCGTACAGCTCGTTCTCCGCCTGCTCCTGGATCCGCTCGGCGAGCCAGACGGTTCCGCGGACTGGCGCGAGCGGCAAGGTCAGAAGACCCGTGATCAGGCCCATGCCGCGGCCTCGGCATCGAGGTCGACGTCCGCGAAGCTGTACGGCGGAAGCGGCCCCACGAACCGGAGCTCGATGCGGTCGCCCAGGCGCTCGCCCAGCCGAGCGACCTCGCGACCAAAGGCATCCTGCTGCTCGCGGTCTACGAGGCAGGCGAGGTTGAACGCGGCCTCCGGCTGGCGCAGCTCCTCCTCCCTCACCGCGGTGGCCACCGGCTCGAGCATCTCGAGCGCGATTCGTGTGTCCGCCGCGCGGCGATGCCCAACCTCGCCGGCCACGAGCTCGCCGAGGCGGATCCGGTCGTAGTAACCGGCTTCGCCCGGGAGCGTCCTGATCCGCTCGCGGAGCTTGGCGACCGCGTGCGAGCCCTTCACCACGTCCCGCATCAGCTGTTCCTCGTTGTAGTCGCCCTTCACGCTCAGCTGCACGCGGCCCTCGAGCTCACGCAGCGCGTGCTCGAGCCGCTCCGCGTTCGGCTCGAGGAGCAGTTCTCGCACGGCCTGCTCGTCCTCCATCACGGTGCCGAAGCGCACCGGCAGCACAGTCGAGCCCCCGCAGGCCTCCTCGAGCACGCGCCAATGTGAGCGCACCTCGCGCGCCGCGGCGAGCGGGCCGCCCTCCACCGCCGTCACCAGCGCGGCCAGGCCGCCATGCTCCACCGTGCGCACCTCGCCGCCCGCCACGCCGCGGACGGACACGGTGCCGCACTTCGACGACTGCCCGACGCCGTAGACGTAGAGTGCGCCCACTAGCTGCTCTTCTTCCTGCTGCGGGAGCGACTGCCGGATGAGGAGGACCCCGAGCGGCTGCCGGACGAAGACGAGGCGGAGCGGCTACGCGAGCTCGCCCGCGACCTCGAGCGACTGCGCCCGCCGCTGTCGTCGTCATCATCGTCGCCGCCGGTAAGCGCGTCCTTCACGCCCTCGATGGCTCCCTTGGCCTTCGAGGACGCGCCGCCGGACGTCATCGACTCAACGAGCTCGGGCAGGCTCTCCGTCGTGTCGTCGTGGGCGATGTCGAGCCGGTTCACCGCCTCGGCGAAGCGCAGGTAGGTGTCCACGCTCGCGATGACGATTCGCGCGTCAATCGTGAGGAGCTCGATGCCGACCAGCGACACGCGCACATAGGCGTCGATCACCAGACCCTTGTCGAGGATCACGTCGATCACGTCGGCCAGGCCACTCGGCCTGGGCCGCTCGAGATATCCGCCGCGCGGTGCTGTCGCTATCGCCATTGGTTCCCCTCCTCGGTTGGGACTGTTTCCGGCTAGGTCTCTTTCGTCTGCTGGACTGGAAGCGGCTCCTCAGCCCTCCCCATCAACCGCTTGCGGATGAAGGAGCGGTTCCTCGCGAGGGCCCTCGAGATCTCGGTCTTGCGGATCCCGTGCAGGTAGCCGATCGCCCAGTCCAGCTGCTGGAGCGCGTCGTCGGCGGCGCGGCGATAACGCTCGGCCTCGTCCTGATTCGAGCCGCTGTTTCGCCTGCTGCTGCTTCGCCTGCTGCTGCTGCTGCTGGTGCGTGCCATCGAGACACCTTCCTGCCGGCTACTTGCCGCCGGCCTTCGACTTCGTCTTCGTCGAGCGCTGCTTCGCGGACCGCTGCTTCGGCGGTTCGGGCGGCTGCTCAGCCGGGTCAATGTCCGTCTCGGCCCGCCGCATCACGCGCGGGCGGGGGCGCCGGCCGAGGGCTGCCATGAGGTCGGGCACACCGCCTGACGCGCGGGTGCTGCCGCCGCCGTTTGTGCCGAGCTCGAGCGGCGGCGGGCTCTCCTCCTCGTCGTCCTCCTCGGCGTCCTCTTCGTCTTCCTCGGGTTCGTCCTCGGCCGCGTCCTGCGGCCCGTCGTCGTCCTCGCCGTCCTCGTCCTCTTCGTCGTCCCATTCGTCGCCGTCGTCTTCGTCCGGCTCGTCCTCTTCGTCGGGCTCGTCCTGCGCGACCGGCTCCTCCGACTCGTCGCCCTCCGCCTCATCCTCCGCGGGCTCGTCCTCGTAGTCCTCGTCGCCGTACTCGTCCTCGTAGGCGTCGGGCTCGGGCTGCTCCTCGTCGATCCACCCATACTCCGACAGGCGGTCCCGGACGTTGTCGGTGAGGTCCCCGAGCCGCGGCATCTTGGTCAGCGCGGCCGCCTTCGTCAGGCTCGGCGCCTTTGAAACCGCAACTCGGGCGGCCGTGGCGAGGGCTGCGCCGGCCGCCACCGCCTTGAGCCCGGTCATGCGGTGCCGGCGCGGCTGCTGCTCGCCATTCAGTGCGGTCTCGATCGCGGTCGAGGCCACGCGGCCCATGTCGATACGGCCGCGCTTAGCCACGGAGCACCTTGTACGTGATCGAAGCCGCCGCGGCCCCGGCCACAGCCGCGGCCGCGAGCGCGCGCCCGACACCGGGCCGGTTCCCTCCGGCCCGGTCGGCGAACGCCTGCTTGATGACTGAGCTCATCGCTCGACCCTCCTTGGCCTAGGACCGCGAGCCGCTCTTCCTCCTGGCGGACGACGAGCGACTGCTGCCGTTTGACGAGGACGAGCTGCGCGAGCGGCCGGACGTGCGGCCATTTCCACTCGACGTGGTGCGTCGGCTGCTGCCGCTCGAACGGCTGCTGCCACTCGAACGGCTGCTGCCACTCGAACGGCTGCTGCCACTCGAGCGGGCACCGCTGCTCGACCGCCCGCTGCCGCCTGAGCTCTTCCGACTCCTCGAAGAGGAAGAGCCCCCGCTCGATGACGACCGGCGCGAGCTCGAGGAAGACCCCCGCCGGCTCGCCGAGGAGCTACTCCTCTGGCCACCGCCGGACCCCGAATCCTCCTCCTGCATCAGCACGTAGGCCTTGAAGCGAGCGAGGTCGGCGCGCACGGCGCGCTTGATGTGACGCATGCCGCGCGCCGCCTTCTCGAGCAACGATCCCGGCTGAACGTCGATGTTCACCTCGACGCGCGTGAGCCGCGGCCCCAGCTCGTGGAAGGTGACCACGCCGGTGTGCGTCACACCCTCGTTGACCTTCCACTTGATGCGCTCGTTGGGACTGTTCTCGACGATCTCCGCCTTGAACTCCTTCGAGATGCCCCAGATCTTCGTCTTGAAGGAGACGTTGGAGTCGTCCTCCTGCGAAACGGAGTCGAGGCGGTGCATGAACTGCGGCCACTCCTCGTACTCGGTCCACTGCTCGTAGACCATCTTGATCGGCATGCCGATGTCGATGTCCTGCTGGATCGGCATGCGGCGGCCCTTGCCCACGCCCTCGACGCCCTTCGACTTGCCGCCGCCGCCCGGAAGCTTCTCGCTGACGGCATCCTTCGCGCCGCTCGTGAGCTTGTCGCCGACAGCGTCCTTCAGGCCGCCGCCGAGCTTGTCGCCCGCCTTGCCGAGCGCTCCGGCGCCGTCGCTGCCGAGGCCCTTGACGAGCTTGCCGGCGCCCTTGGCGGCCATTGGCGCGAGTGCCGCCACGCCCACTCCTGCGGCGAGGCCTTTAGCGCCTGACAGCGATCCGTTGGACCGCCCTTTCGCGTTCGCCGAAACCGACTGAACAGCTTCGCGAGCGACCTTGCCGAGTGCGGTGCCAATCACGTCGCCTAGGTCCTTGGCCATGAATGCCTCCTCCTAGCTTCTTCCCTCGGGGCCCCCGCCTCGTTTGTTGTCGTGCTGACGGCGATACCCGTCCCTTTGCGGGGAAAACGAATTGCCTCAGACGTGGCGCGTAAGCCCAAGTCGGAGTTTCCGGGTTATCCAGGAGAAACGCGCCAGGCTGTACTCCAGGGACTTGCGCAGCAACCCCTGAGCCGAAGAGGATGCGCACGAGATGCGGTCCACCGCGCGAGTCCAGCTGACGCTTGTGCTCGTGTTCGCGGCGATCGGCGTGTGGCTGCTCGCCGCGCCGGCACCTGCAGCGGCCGCAAGCTGCACCGGGGTGACCGTCTCCACCCTTCCGGATGGCACGCGGGCGCCCGATGGCTCGCTGCTCTCCTCCCCGATCAGCGCCTGGGAGCAGGTGTCCGCCCAGTGCGACGAGGAGGCCGACACGATCACCGTGAAGGTCCCGGATTGCCAGCCTGGCTGCGGCGGCGCGACGCACCGCTCGATACTCGAGTGGTGGGCGCATGCGCCCGCTGATTGCACCGTGTCGCAGACGACCAACCCGAACGACACGCTCACATGTCCGGGCAAGGCGGACGGGCGGATCTGCATCTACATCAAGAAGGATCCTGGCCCGACCGCGGCCACCGCGATAGCGAACGAACCGATTGAGGTTGTCTTCGAAGACGCGACCCTGGACTTCAGCCCTCCGCTCGGCGGCGACTCGCCCGGATGCGGTCCTGCCGACCACCCCCAAAACGGGACCCCGCCCACGATCGACGGGATCCCCAGTCCGGGAAAGCTGCTCACGTGCGGCCCCGGAACCTGGTCGCCGGCGGACGGCTTGACGCCGACCTTCCAGTGGTTCAAGAACGGCGAGCCGATCTCGGGCGCCAATACGGACACCTACATCGTCGCGCCGGGCGACGACGGCGCCGAGATCACCTGCGAGGTGACGATGACGAACGCGGAGGGCGATCAGGCGTCCGCAACGTCGGCCGGCGTTGAGATCGTGACCGGAGGATCGACCATCCCCATCTCGCAGCGCTGTCCCGGCACCGAGCCGCCGCTGCCGCGTCCGTGCGCGAATATCGCCGTGCAGAAATACGTGTTCAGGGCAGACGGCCTGCATGGCGTGGTGGGCAACGACACGATCGCCGTCGGAGAGACCGTGGACTTCCAGATTCAGATCTACGAGTACGGTCCGGACGACCCGGGCCAGATCACAATCACCGAAACCCTTCCGGCCGGCTTCGTGGTGGACCAGATGTTCAACTTGGCGTGCACGGGCGGCACGGGAAGCGGCGCCCAGCGGCTCCAGTGCACCGAGGGTGCCGCCGGAAACGTGGGGCACGTCATCGGCCATTTCACGCACGCGGGGCCTTTCACGAACACGGTTGTGGCCAAGGGGTCGGTCGTCGACCCGTTCCCGGGCGACAACCAGGCGAGCCGCACGGTCACCGTCACCGATCCGCGCGCGACAGGCAAGGCAACGACGGGGCCCGGCGGCAGCGTTACTGCCAAGGGCAGCGCCGGCACCGCCAAGGGATCAGTGGCCGGGGCCCCCGCGGCGCCCTCGATCGCCAAGGTGCAGGTGGCGCTGCTGCGCAAGGGGAAGCACCGGGCGGGTGCGCGGCTGTCGAAGAGCGGCGGCTGCGCCTGGCTCGCCAGTAAGCGCGGAAAGGTCCGCAACTTGAAAGCGGATGCCAAGGGCAAATGCTCCACCGCGGTCTGGCTAACCGTCAAAGGCACCGCGCACTGGCGCTTCCACGCCTCGCACCTGAAGCGCGGCGGTTACACGCTCTACATCCGTGCCGTGGACTCCGGCGGCGCGAGCGAGAGCATATTTTCCCGCGCGCGCAAGAACGCCATCAAACTGACGATCCGCTGACGCCAGTCGCGTCGGAATGCACGCTCGTTACTTTCTCCCCGCAATGCAGGGATAACGTAACGAGCGCGAGCTCAACCCCTCATTGCTGCCGTTCGTGTCGGGCACCAGGGCGGACGGAGGAGACGAAGTCACGCAGCTCTGCGCGCAAGCCGCGCTCGTCCTCGAGCCACGGCACGTGGCCCACGCCGGGCAGCACGACGAAACGCGCACCCGGCAGCAGGCGCGCCATCTCGCGCGGGCCCTCCTCGCCGATCGGGTC
>DATEPK010000101.1:0-7612 GCA_035273245.1 Thermoleophilaceae bacterium | reverse complement strand
CGACAGGATGGTAAGCCCTGTGGCGCGTGCCCCCCGCACAGCTTCGCATGCGCGAAGCTGTGCAATCTCAGGAGCGGCCGAGCGCCCATATGCCGCCGCATGCTCTCATCATCGAGCCGGAGAACGGACTCTTCGGTTCATTGACATAGGGAGCTCGCGAAAGATGATGACCATGGCCCTTGCGGACCGTCCGTTCTTGGGTTCGGTTCGATCGGCGCTAACCGATCGCATTCGATTCTGCTCGCGCTGCGGCATCCTCCGCGAGGAGCGCGACCTCGGGTTCAACCCCCCGGATCTCGAGCGCGTGTGCGGCGAGTGCGGCATGGGCGTGATGCTCACCGCGGGCCGGGACGCGCTGCCCGGTCCGAGGATGTCCTTCCTCATCGCCACCGAGGACCTGCGCATCAGTGCGGTGAGCGAAGGAGCCGAACGGATCTTCGGCCCGGAGACCGAGCTGCTCGGGAAGATGCTCTTCACCGCGATGACGAGTCCGCTCGGGCTCGAGGAGCTGGCGCTGCGAATCGGTCGGGCCGCGAGCGGCGGGCGCGACGTGGTGCTCATTCCAATCGAGCTCGAGCGTGGGCGTCCCGGCTACACCCGCCTCGAGGCGCGCATCGCGGCGTGCGGACCGCCGCGCGGGGCGCTCGTGACGATCGAGCCGCTGCTCACCTGAGCCGCGTTTTCTGCAGGAAATCTCGCACTTTCGTCCACTTGGGCGTCCCTTGGCGCTCAGATCTGCAACTTCGGCGCCGATAAACAGCGGGAACCCGTGCAAGATCGAGTTCACGGGTTGTCAAGATGCGAGAAAACCGCGAAAACCTCTGCAGTCGTTGCGAACCCTCCTTCCGCGACGGCGTCCCAGGACGGGAGCTATGAGCGGCATCCGCACGAACGCAGCTGCAGAGCTACTCGGGGTAAGCCCGAACACACTACGAAGCTGGGAACGGCGCTTTGGCTATCCCAAGCCACGGCGCACGTCCGGCGGTCACCGCCAGTACGACCTCACCGAGCTCGAGGCGCTGAGGCGCGCGCTGCTCGAGACGCACAACATCTCCTCGGCGATCGAGGTGGCCCGGCAGCGCGGTGAGGGGCCGACCTCGGCCGCGCGCCTCGTGGAGGCGTTCGACCGCTTCGACGAGACGCTCGCCGACCGCGTGATGGAGGAGAGCCTGGCCGTGCGCTCGGTCGAGCGTTCGGTTGAGGACCTGATGCTTCCCGCGCTCGACATGGCGCAGGGCCGCGAGGGGCGCGAGGCCGAGTTCGAGCTTGCGCTGCGCTGGGCCACCGGCTGGCTGCACGCCGCGCGGCGCGTCACGCCCGCCGCCACGCGCTCCGAGGGCGTCCTGCTGTTCGACTCGAGCCCGCGGCTCGACCTCGAGTCGCTCCACGTGCAGGCGCTCGAGCTGGCGCTGCGTCGTGGCGGCTTCCGTGTGCTTCTGCTCTCCATGACGCTCGCCCAGGAGCGCCTCTCCCGCGCGATGCGGGCGCTCGATCCCACCGCGCTCGTCGTCTGCGGCAGCGGAGCGACGCTCGACGTGGTTGGCCGCCTGGTCTACGCCGTGCGCCACACGGGCTCGGCCGCTCGCGTGTACGAGTACCGCGAGGCGATGCCGGTTTCCGGCAGCCACGCCATCCCGTCGCTTGGCTTGCGTCCCACTGAGGCGACCGAGAACATGAAGGCGATCGTGGATGGGCGCGGGATTGAGGTGGCCGAGGAGCTTGGGGCCACCGCGGAGCTGGCGCCGGCTTCGCCGGCGCGGGCTCACGCGTAGGCCACAGGCCACAGGCCACAGGCCACAGGGCTTACGACGTAAGTCCTATTGAGACCTCGACTCCGTTCGTCGCACACTCGCGGCATGAACGCGAGAAGCCTCATCATCACCTCCGCTGTTGCCCTCATTGCTGTCGTTCCCGGCAGCGCCGCTGCTCGACATGGCGGTGGAACTGCCAAGCAGGTCGCCGGTACCTGCTCTGGGTCTTCGACTTCGAAGCTCAAGGTCAAGCCGGACGATGGGCGGCTTGAGACTGAGTTCGAGGTGGATCAGAACCGCAATGGGGTTCGCTGGAAGGTGACGATCCGGCGCAACGGTCGTGTGGCGGTGAGCACGCATGCCCGGACGAAGGCGCCGAGTGGCTCGTTCAGCCTCAACCGGCGCCTCTCGAACGGTGCCGGCAAGGACAGGATCTCCGCGCGGGCAACGAGTCCGTCCGGCGAAGTGTGCCGCGCGTCTCTGTCGATCTGACCGGCCCCCGGCTTAGCATCGCGCGGCGATGCTCTCCGTCGGCGATGCTCTGGCTCATCGAGCGCTCGAAGCGCTCGTGCGGGCGGAGTCGTCCGTCAGGCGGCGGCTCGCCGCGGACCTCGAGCGGCGCGGGCTCTCCGCAGCCGGATTCTCAGCGCTGGTGGTTCTGACCACCGCCGGCGGTGAGCTCGAGATGCGCACGCTGCGCCGCCGGCTCGGCTGGACCAAGGCGAGTACGAGCGAGATCTGCTCGACGCTCCAGGCACGCGGGCTGGTAGCGCGCCGCCGGCTGCCGGGTGACCGCCGCGCCGTCGTGCTCCGGATCACGGGCGAGGGCGTGGAGCTCGTGGAAGAGCTCTTCCCGGATCACACGGCGCGGGTGGCGAGCACGTTCGCCGCCCTCGACGATGCCGAGAAGCGCTCGCTCGCCGAGATCTGCCGCAAGCTGGCGGCCTAGCGCCGTACCTAGAATCTCCTCCTCGATGAGCAGTCCCTACCAGCCGGTGGAGACCGGCCAGTCCTTTCCTGACCTCGAGCAGCGCGTGCTCGAGCGCTGGCGCGAGCGCGACATCTTCCACGAGTCGATCCGCCGCCGCGAGGGCTGCCCCGAGTACGTGTTCTACGAGGGCCCGCCCACGGCAAACGGCCGGCCCGGCTCGCACCACGTGCTCGCACGCGTGTTCAAGGACGTGTTCCCCCGCTACAAGACGATGCGCGGCCACCAGGTGCATCGGAAGGCGGGCTGGGACACGCACGGCCTGCCCGTGGAGCTCGAGGTGGAGCGCGAGCTGGGCATTCAGTCCAAGGAGGACATCGAGCGCTACGGCGTGGCCGAGTTCAACCAGCGCTGCCGCGAGTCCGTCCTCAAGTACGTGAACGAGTTCGAGCAGCTCACCGAGCGGATCGGCTTCTGGGTGGACACCGACGACGCGTACGTGACGTACGCCAACGAGTACATCGAGTCCGTCTGGTGGTCGCTCAAGGAGGTCTGGAAGAAGGGCCTGCTCTACCAGGGCTACAAGGTGGTCCCGTATTGCACGCGCTGCGGCACCGCGCTCTCCTCGCACGAGGTGGCACAGGGCTACGAGGACCGCGTGGACCCGTCCGTGTACGTGCGCTTCCCGCTGAGGGACGAGCCCGGCGTGTCGTTCCTCGGCTGGACCACCACGCCGTGGACGCTGCTCTCGAACGCGGCCCTGGCGGTCGCCCCCGACGTCACCTATGTGCGCGCGCGCGTGGGCGACGAGACGCTGATCCTGGCCGAGCCGCTCGTGGAGCGCGTGCTCGGCGAGGGCGTCGATATCGAGGCGCGCATGAAGGGGTCGGAGCTCGCGGGCACCGCGTACGAGCCCCCCTTCGACTACGTCACGGACTTCGGCCCGCGCTCGCACACGGTGCTCGAGGGCGACTTCGTGACGACCGAGGACGGCACCGGCGTCGTGCACACCGCGCTCGCGTTCGGCGAGGAGGACTTCAAGCTCGGCGAGCGCTACGGCATGACCGTGCAGAACCCGGTGAAGGAGGACGGCACCTTCGACGAGCGCATGGGCCCGTTCGCCGGCCGGCTCGTGTTCGACGCGAATCCGGACATCATCGAGACGCTGCGCGAGAACGGCCGCCTTTTCCGCGCCGAGGACTACGAGCACTCCTATCCGCACTGCTGGCGCTGCGGCACGCCGCTCATCTACTACGCCAAGCAGAGCTGGTACATCAAGACGACGGCCGTGCGCGACGAGCTGCTCGCCTCGAACCAGGCGGTGAACTGGTACCCGCCGCACATCAAGAACGGCCGCATGGGCAAGTGGCTCGAGAACGTTGTGGACTGGGCGCTGTCACGCGAGCGTTACTGGGGCACGCCCCTGCCGGTGTGGCGCTGCGAGGAGAAGCACGACCTGTGCGTGGGCTCGCTCGAGGAGCTGCGATCGCTCGGCGCCGAGGTGCCGGACGATCTGCACAAGCCCTACATCGACGACGTCGTCTTCCCCTGCCCGGACTGCGGCGGCGAGATGCGGCGAGTGCCCGAGGTGATCGACGCCTGGTACGACTCGGGCTCGATGCCGTTCGCGCAGTGGCATGCCCCCTTCGCGAACGAGGAGACGTTCGAGCAGCGTTTCCCGGCCGACTACATCTGCGAGGCGATCGACCAGACGCGCGGCTGGTTCTACTCGCTGCTCGCGATCTCCACGATCCTATGGGGCCGCGCTTCGTACGAGACGTGCCTCTGCCTCGGCCTGATCCTCGACGAGGAGGGCCAGAAGATGTCGAAGAGCCGCGGCAACGTGGTGTCGCCGTGGGAGGTGCTCGACCGTTTCGGTGCCGACGCCTTCCGCTGGTACCTCTTCACCTCCAAGCAGCCGTGGGACGGCTACCGCTTCTCGATGGAGGCGGTGGGCGAAGGCGTGCGGCTGTTCCTCAACACGCTCTGGAACACGTATGCCTTCTACGTGCTCTACGCGAACGTGAACGGCGTGCCGCGTGACGCGGACGGCGAGCGCACCGAGCTCGACCGCTGGATCCTCTCGCGCCTCAGCGAAACCGTGGACACGGCGCGCGAGCGGCTCGACGATTACGACACCACGAGCGCGGGGCGAGCCATCGCGGCATTCGTCGACGATCTCTCCAACTGGTACGTGCGCCTCTCGCGCCGGCGCTTCTGGGACGGCGAGCCGGGCGCGATGGCCACGCTGCGCGAGTGCCTCCTCACGCTGGCGAAGACCGTCGCGCCGCTCACACCGTTCGTGGCGGACGAGATGTACGAGAACCTGGACGGCAGCGAGCCCTCCGTGCACCTCTGCGAGTACCCGGAGCCGGCGCCGCGCGACGAGGAGCTCGAGGGCGCGATGGCGGTGGTGCGGGACGCCGTGGAGCTGGGCCGCAGCGCTCGGTCACACGGGAAGATCAAGCTGCGCCAGCCGCTGCGCGAGGCGGTGATCGTGGCGGCCCCGCGGGAGCGCGAGGCGATCGAGGAGCACGAGCGGCTGGTGCTCGACGAACTGAACGTGAAGTCGCTGCGCTACGTGTCCGAGGCGGACGAGCTGGGGCGCTGGGAGCTGAAGCCCAACTACCGCACGCTCGGCCCGCGCTTCGGCAAGGACATGCCGAACGTGGCCGAGGCGGTGGCGGCGCTCGACGCGTCGCACGCCGCGGCCACGCTGCGCGACGGCGGCACCGTCGGCATCCTCGTGAACGGCACCGACCACCCGCTCAACGCGGACGACGTGCAGCTCGCCCTGCAGCCGCTCGAGGGCTACCAGGTGGAGCGCTCCGGGACGCACGCCGTGGCACTCAACCTCGAGCTGGACGAGGAGCTGCGCCGTGAGGGCCTCGCGCGCGAGGTGGTGCACGCGATCCAGAACGCGCGCAAGACGGCGGGCCTCAACGTGGAGGACCGCATCTCGCTAACGCTCGGCGGCGACGACGAACTGCTCGAAGCCGTGCGCGCGAACGAGGAGTACGTGACCGGCGAGACGCTCGCCACGTCGCTCTCCTACGACGGCGCGAGCGGAGGCGAGCAGACGGCGATCGAAGGGAAGCCCCTCACGATCACCGTCAGTCGCGCTTCTTAGGCCAGGGCGGGCGCGAGCTCCTGCTCGAGCCGCTTCTTCGGCATGGCGCCGATGATGGTCTTGGCCGGCTCGCCGTTCTTGAAGACGATCAGCGTGGGGATCGACATCACGTTGTACTGAGCGGCGGTCTGCTGGTTGTCGTCCACGTTCAGCTTGACCACACGCAGGTTGTCGATCTCGTCGTTGAGCTCCTCGAGGCTCGGGGCGATGATGCGGCAGGGGCCGCACCAGGGAGCCCAGAAGTCGACGAGCACGGGCTGGTCGGACTCGAGGACCTCGGCCTGGAAATTGTTGTCTGTCACGTCGGGAAGGTTGCCTGCCACGGGGACTCCTGGGTCGTTAGAGGGCTTCGCTACAAAAAGTATAGTGAGGCGCGTCTAGGGATCCGGGCGCAGCCTGAGCGCCGGAACCTTCCAGACCGCCTCGACCGCGATGCGGGGACTCATCTTCGATGTTCCTACCCGGCGCTCCCGGAACGTGATCGGGATTTCAGCCACGGAGAAGCCCGCTTTGAGCGCGTAGTAGGTGAGCTCGATCTGGAAGCCGTAGCCGTCGGCGTGCACCGTGTCGAGCTGGATCCCCTCGAGCACGCGCCGGTTGAAGCACTTGAAACCGCCGGTGAGGTCGCGCACGGGCAGGCCCAGGATGCGCTGTGCGTACCAGCAGCCGCCGCGGCTCAGCATGCGGCGGAGCAGGCCCCAGTCGCTCACGCCTCCGCCGCGCACGTAGCGCGAGCCGAGCACGAGGTCCGCGGTCTGGGCGGCGTCGATGAGGCGCGGCACGTCCTTCGGATCGTGCGAGAAGTCGGCGTCCATCTCGAGCACGTAGTCCGCGCCCGAGTCGAGAGCGCGGCGGAAGCCGTCGAGGTAGGCGCGGCCCAGGCCCTGCTTGGCGGGACGGTGAAGCACCTCCACGGGCGCGAGTTCCTCGGCGAGGGCGTCGGCGATCTTGCCGGTGCCGTCGGGCGAGTTGTCGTCAACCACGAGCAGGTGGTGCTCGAGGCCCGATGAGGCGAGCTGCGGGAGTACCGCCCGCACGAACGGGTCGATGTTCTCGGCCTCGTTGTACGTGGGCAGGACGAGCCAGGCACCGGACACGGGCGCGTACAGTAAACGCCCGAAATGAGGAAGCTCTGAAGATGCGCAACGCGGAGATCGCCGACGCTTTCGACGAGCTCGGCGACCTGTACGAGCTCGACGGCGCGGTGGTGTACCGCGTGCTCGCCTATCGCAACGCGGCGAAGGCGATCCGGGACTCCGCGGCGTCGGTCGAGGAGATGGCGCGCGCGGGCACCGTGGTGCAGCTGCCCGGGATCGGCAAGACGATCGCGGAGAAGATCGACGCGCTGCTCGAGACGGGCTCGATACCGGCGGCGGACAAGCTCAAGGCCAAGTTCCCGGCCGGGCTCATCGAGGTCACACGCATTCCGGGCCTGGGCCCGAAGCGCGCGCGACGGCTGTTTGACGAGCTGGGCATCAAGTCGCTCGAAGAGCTGCGGCAGGCGGCCGAGCAGGAGCGGCTGCGCGACGTGCAGGGGTTCGGCGCGAAGTTCGAGGAGAACGTGCTCGCCGCGCTCGCGGCCGGCGCCGACGGGCGGCCGAAGACGCGGACGCTGCTCTCGCGAGCGCTCGCCATCGGCGAGGAGCTGGTGGCGGATCTGCTTGACCATCCCGCCTCGGACCGCGTCGTGCTCGCCGGCAGCGCGCGGCGGATGGCGGAGACCTGCAAGGACCTGGACATTGTGGCCACGGCGAACGATCCCGCGGCGCTGGCGGAGGCTTTCTGCAAGCTGCCGCTGATCGA
>DATEPK010000100.1:0-9182 GCA_035273245.1 Thermoleophilaceae bacterium | reverse complement strand
GGGCAGGGCGGCGAGGGCGGCTCGCAGGCGGTCGTCGTCGCGCTGGAAGTTGCCGGGCAGCTGCCACAGCACCGGGCCCATCTTCGGCGACTCCACAAGCGGTTCGATGCGTTCGTAGAAGCGTGCCACGCCCTCGCCCATGTTGGTCAGGCGCTTGATATGCGTGAGGTAGCGGCTCGACTTGACCGTGAAAACGAAGCCATCCGGCGTCTGCTTCACCCAGTTCTCGACCGCCGAGCGGTTGGGCAGGCGGTAGAAGGTGTTGTTGATCTCGACGGTGTCGAACGCCTCGGCGTAGCGCTCCAGCCACAGGCGCGGGGGCAGGCCCGGCGGGTAGAAAGACTCACGCCAGGACTTGTAGTTCCAGCCCGAGCAACCGATGCGGACGCGCTTCATGCCGGTGGTGCCCCGGCGCCCGCGCGATCAGGCCAGCGTCTGCCGGTCCCGCTCGGTGAACTCGGTCTTCTGGGCCTTGGCGTCCTCGAGCTCCGTCTTGATGTCGCCCGCGCGCTTGGCGCGCCCGGCGAACAGACCCACCGCGCCAACCGCGAGCGCGATGATCAGGAGCGGGATGCCAAGGATCGGCGAGCCCCACACCCATGCCGCGCCCGTCGCCAGAACGAGCAGGGTGAAGATTGCGAGCGTAAGCGGTGCCATTGCAGTGGGGGTACCCCGCGTGCAGAGGGACGCAAACCTCACCCGGGGCGGCAAGACGGAAACCTCCCGCAGGCGGCGTACGCTTGGATCCAGATGAACGAAGGACCTCGCTCTGCGCTCCGGGCCGCCGCGATCGCCGTGTTTGCGGTGGGTGTGCTGCTCATGTTTCTTCACCCGCCGTCGCTGTCCGGCGCGGGCGGCCTCGCCACGCTCATCGTGGCGGCCCTCGCGTTCTTCCTGATCGTCGCGTGGGGCACCGTCGGGCTGATGGGCCGCGACGGCATGACCGAGGAGGACTTCGAGCGGCTCGTGCGCCGCAGCGAAGAGCTGGCGCGCCAGCCAGACCTCGCGCGCGACGCCACCGAGTTCGAGCTCCTCGTGGCGAATGCGATCGACCGGCTGCCACCCGACTTCCAGGCACTGCTCGAGAAGACGCCGGTGGTGGTGTCGCAGCGCGGCGCGCAGGCTCACGCCTACGGCCACTACTTCGGCGACACCGTTGCGCGCGGCTACTACGAGGACCGCATCGTGATCTACCAGGACACGCTCGAGCGCGACTTCGGGCACGACCCCGAGCTGCTCGCCGCTCAGGTCGAGCGCGTCCTTCGCCACGAGCTGGCGCACCACCTCGGCTGGAACGAGGCGGGCGTGCGCGGTCTCGGTCTCTAGGGCACTAGCTACGCTTTGTCGCGCTCCGGAGAGGTGTCCGAGTGGCTTAAGGAGCGCGACTGGAAATCGCGTGGGCGGGGTTGACCTGCCTCGAGGGTTCGAATCCCTCCCTCTCCGCTGTCACGTTTCCCGTCCGTCCTCCGTCCTAGGTGCAGTGACCACGACCATCGGAGGAACGGCAATGCTGGAGAAGGTCTTCTATACGAGCGTGTTGGTGAGCGACCAGGACAGGGCGCTCGAGTTCTACACGGACGTCCTCGGCCTGGAGAAGCGGGTCGAGAACCCGACGCCCGACGGACCACGCTTTATAACCGTGGGCGTCAAGGGCGACGACTTCCAGCTGGTTCTCTGGCCTGGCACGCCGGGAGAGGCCGAGCCCGCGATGGGACGTCCGCCGGCGTCGATCACGATCGAGACCGACGATTGCCGCGAGACGGTCGAGCAGCTCAAGTCGCGCGGCGTGGAGTTCGTCTCGGACGTGCTCGAGTTCCCGTGGGGCTACGTCGCCCAGTTCCAGGATCCGGACGGCAACCGGCTACAGGTTCGACAGGGCCTCTAGTCCGGCGGGATTACACGCGCGCGGAGGCGAGCGACTCCACCAGCGGCAGAGCCAGCGTGACCTGCGGGCGCTCGCCCGCGACGATCTTCACGCGCACGATCGCTCCGCCGTAGTCCTCGGCCCGTGCGTCGGCGCGGCGGACGAGGTCGCCGATCTCGACCGGCGGGATGCCGCAGGCGGCGAGGAAGCGGCGCAGGTCGCGCTCGCCGCCCGCGCGCAGCTCGAGCTCCTCGATCCGCTCGGCGGCCTTGCCGGCGCCCTCGGCAGCGCCCAGCACGGGGCGCAGGACGCACGCAGCCATGTCATCGGGGATGTGGTGAACCTCTTCGCGAATGCGCTCGATGAGCGCCGTGGCGCTGATCTCGCCGTTCAGGTCGGCCACCAGCGCGGTGAGGCGCTCACGGCCGAACAGCTCGCCATCCACGCGCGCCTCGGCGAGGCCATCGGTGAAGAAGCAGGCGATCGAGCCGACGGGCAGCGCGACCGTGGTCTGACGCACGCCGGTGCGCTCGCCCACGCCGATCGGAGGCGCGGACACGGCCGTGACCGGCTCGTGTGCGGGCGCGCCGAGCAGGATTGGCGGCGGGTGGCCGGCGCAGGAGAAGGTGAGCTTGCCGGCGACGGGGTCGAAGACGGCGACGGCCGCGGTGGCGAAGGCGGAGCCGAGGTTGTGCTCGAGCGTCTCGCCGGCAAGGCGCATGGCGATGCGCGGCTCGAGGCCCGTCTCCAGGTACGCGCGCAGCGTGTAGCGGAGAAGCGCGGTGCGAGCGAGCGCGTCACGGCCGTGTCCCGCGACGTCGCCGAGCACGAGCCCGACCTTGCCGTCGTCGAGCTGGAAGATGTCGTAGAAGTCGCCGCCGGCGCCCGGGCCGTCGGCCGGCCGGTACGCGACGGACGCCTCGAGCGGACCGATCCGCTCCGGCACCTCGGGCAGAAGCGCGGCCTGCAGCAGGCCGACTTCCTGGAGCAGCGCTCCGCGCTGCCGGCGCAGCCGGCGCGCGCGCAGCGTGACGACTGTCCAGGAGGCGATGGCGGCGAGGAGGAGCGCCGCCATCGCTCCGATCACGGCCTTGACCGGACCGGGGATCACCTGGACGATGTCATGCACGGTGCGAGTGACTACCGAGACGCGCACCCTGGCAAGTGCATGACCGTTTCCCTCGTGCCGTGCCGGCTTAGGGGAGGCTGCCGGCGCGGGAATCGGGGCCACGCCCACCGCGTGCACCGGGTGGATCACCGATGCGGAGGGACGCGGTGCGATGGCACCGGAGGAGAGGTGAGAGCCCTTCTTGTGAGTCGTGTGGCTCGAAGCGTGCTTGCCGGCCGACTTCTTCGGCGCGGGCTTGGATGCGGGGGCGCTGCCACCGGCCGGGGTGGCGGGCGTGGTGGGCACCGCGGTGTTGCCGCCGGCGGGCGTGGTGGCCGCTGAGGTTGTGGTCGTCGCGGGAGGAGTCGTGTCAGCCGGCACCGGCGTCTTCGCCTTCTGCTGCTTCGGGGTGTAGCTCGAGTTGCCGCGCCCCTTGCCGGAGCTGTTCGGGCTGAGGATCGGAGTGACGTGGCCCTTCCCCTTGTTCATCTTCTGGGTGAAGTTCGAGCCGCCCGACGTTCCGCCGCCATTGCCATTCGGCGAAGGCTGGTAGGAGGGCGCCGGCGCCTGCGGGGTGGCGTTCCCGGACGCGTTGCCGTTTCCATCGCCGTTGCCCTGGCCCGACTGGTTTTGGCCAGGCCCCTGCAGGCCGGTGGGCTGGGGCGGCGGCGTCTTGTCGCCGCCCTTGTCAGCGAGCGCAGGCGAGGTGAGAGCGAAGGCAAAAACGCATGCGGAGACAGCAGCCAGCCTGGAGGGGACGGAGGGCATGTGGTGTCCATCGCCACGGTCGCAGCGTCGACTTAGCCCTGGACACTCGACTGGACATTTGTTCGACCCCTCCGCTTATGCGCTCAAGCTTCCCGGAAATTGCGCAAAAACGACCAACCTTGCCTCAATGGCTCAGGAGATGTACCTTTGCGCAATGGACCGCAGCGCGGCGGTGGAGGCGATCTTCGAGCGGGTTCAGCCGCCCACGACGTTCGAGGAGACGGTTGAGCGCCTCGGGACCGCCATAAAGGTGGGTCTGCTTCCCCCCGGCAGTCGCCTGCCGCCGGAGCGTGAGCTCGCGGAGCAGCTCGACATCTCGCGCTCCACCCTCCGTCAGGCCCTCACCGCGCTCGTGCAGAGCGGTCACCTCGTGGCCGCACGCGGGCGCGGTGGCGGCACCTTCGTGGCGGACGCCCCGCCGCTCACGGCGGGGGTCGCGCCGGCGCTCGACAAGTTCCGCGACGTGCTCGACTACCGGGTGGCCATCGAGACCGGCGCGGCCCTGCTCGCCGCGGAGCGCGCGGAGGAGGAGGACCTCGACCGCATGCGCGAGCAGGTACGGGCGATGAGCGCGATCGGCGAGGACTTCGAGCCGTACAGGCGCGCGGACATTCGCTTCCACATCGCGCTCGCCGAGGCGTCGCACTCGCATCGTCTCGTTGCCGCCATGACCGAGGTGCAGGGCGACATGAGCGAGCTGATCGGCCTGATCGCCCACCCGGAGGAGGTGCTCGCGCAGTCGAACGCGCAGCACGCGAAGCTCATCGACCTGCTCGCGGCGCGGGACGCGACCGGCGCCGCGGAGCTCGCCCGGAAGCACCTCGAGGGCACCGAGCACATCCTCATCGCGCTGCTTCCAGCGCACGTCTGAACAGGCGGCCGCCCGGACCTTGACTCCGTGTTGGCCCGGCCTTAGTCTGCCCCCCGACCAAAGGTCGGGTCAACGTACCAAGTGGAGGAGGACTCGCCGTGGACGCTTCTGTTGAGACGCGCCCGATGACCGACGACGAGCGGCGGCTGGCCGAGCTCGGTTACAGGCAGGACCTGAGCCGCCGCATGAGCGGCTTCCAGAACTTCGCCCTGTCGTTCACGATCATCTCGATCCTGTCCGGCGCCCTCACGCTGTACGGCTACGGGATGAATTACGGCGGTCCGATGCAGCAGGCGTGGGGCTGGCCGATCGTGTCTGTATTCGTGATCATCGTGGCGTTGTCGATGGCCGAGCTCGCGTCCGCCTTCCCCACCGCGGGCGGTCTCTACTGGTGGGCGTCGCGGCTCGGCAGTCCGGCCTGGGGATGGTTCACGGGCTGGTTCAACCTCATCGGCCAGGTGGCGATCACGGCCGGCATCGACTACGGCGCGGCGATCTTCACCACCACGCTTCTGAACCTGGTCTTCGGCTACAACAACGACAACCACCACATCATGTACGCGTACGCGGCGATCCTCGTCCTCCACGCGACCATGAACATCTTCAGCGTGCGGCTCGTGGGAGTCCTGAACCACGTGTCCGCGTACTGGCACGTGGTCGGCGTGGCGGTGATCGCGCTGGTGCTGATCATTTTCCCGGACCACCACCAGAGCGTGTCGTTCGTGTTCACGAAGACCGTGAACAACTCCGGCCTGGGCGGCGTCGGCATCTTCTTCGTGTTCCTGCTGGGGTTCCTGCAAGCCCAGTACACGTACACGGGCTACGACGCGTCCGCGCACTTATCTGAAGAGACGCACGAGGCGTCGAGGAGCGCGGCGAAGGGCGTCGTCAACTCGGTGCTCGTGTCCGCGATCGCGGGCTGGGTGCTGATCCTGGCGCTCACGTTCGCCATCAAGGACCTCGGCAAGGTCACCGGCGCGGGCACGTTCGCCGTCACCGAGGTGCTCGACCAGGCGCTCGGCAAGACCGGCGCGGAGCTGATGCTGTTCATCGCGGTGGTGGGGCAGCTCTTCTGCGGGATGTCCGCCATCACGTCGGCGTCACGGATGCTGTTCGCCTTCTCGCGCGACCGCGCGGTGCCGGGGCATCGCATCTGGTCGCATCTGAATGCGCGGCACGTGCCGTCGAACGCCGTGATCCTGATCGCGTTCCTCGCCTTCCTGCTGGCGCTGCCGGCTTGGAGCAGCAGCTCGTTCTTCGTGTACGCGGCGGTCACGTCGGTGGCAACCATCGGTCTCTACATCGCGTACATCCTCCCGATCATCCTGCGCTTCAAGGCGGGCGACAAGTTCGAGCCCGGGCCCTGGAGTCTCGGGCGCTGGTATAAGCCGCTGAACATCATCGCGATGATCTGGGTCGCGTTCATCTCGATCCTGTTCATCCTGCCGCCGACCGACAGCGCGATCCCTTGGAACTCGAGCTGGGATTACAAGACGGCCAACTACGCGCCTGTGGCGCTCGGTGTGGTGATCCTGGCGGTGGGCATCTGGTGGCTCGTGTCGGCGCGACACTGGTTCAAAGGCCCCACGCGCACGATCGAGATGGACGAGCTCGGGCGCGTGGTGGGTGAGCATCCGGTGCCCGGGGCGGAGCCCCCAGCGGCGGGCGCACCCGCCTGATCGCCTGAAGTGGGACGCGTGGAGGGCAGAGCCTGCGTCGTCACCGGCGCAGGCTCGGGGATCGGCCGCGCGATTGCGGTCCGCCTCGCGGAGGAGGGCGGCCGCGTGGTGTGCGCGGACGTCGACGCGGCGAGCGTCGAGCAGACAGCGTCCGAGATCGGCGGGGCCGCAAGCGCTCTGCGGATCGACGTGTCCGACCCGGCGCAGGTGCAGACGATGGTGCAGCAGTGCGTGGACACCCACGGCCGCATCGACGTCCTCGTTAACAACGCCGGCGTGAACATCCCCGGGGTGCTCCACGAGGTGCCAGACGAGGTGATCGACAGGACTCTCGCCGTGAATGTGAAGGGACCGATCTACGGCTGCCGGGCGGCGATCCCGCACATGCTCGAGCAGGGCGGCGGCTCGATCGTGAACATCTCGAGCGTGAACGGGATCGTGTCCGAGCCGTTCCTGTCGGTGTACTCGGCGTCGAAGGGCGCGGTGGTGATGCTCACGAAGGGCGTGGCGCTCGACTACGCGAAGCAGAACATCCGCTGCAACGCGATCTGCCCCGGCTGGGTGGACACGCCGATCAACTACGCGCACGCGGAGATGCTCGGCGGCCTGCAGCACGTGTACGACACGATCGACTCGTTCCAGCCGATCGGGAGGCCGGGACGTCCGGAGGAGATCGCCAACGTGGCGCTCTTCCTTGCGTCCGACGAGGCCTCGTTCATGACCGGCGCGATCGTGTCCGCGGACGGAGGCATGACCGCCCAGTGAACCTCGACGAGCTGCGCAGCTCGGTCGAGCACGACGCGATCGACACGGTCGTGCTCGCCATCCCGGACATGCAGGGCCGGCTGATGGGCAAGCGCCTCACGGCGCGGCACTTCCTCGACGAGGTCCTTTCGCACGGCGCGGAGGGCTGCAACTACCTCCTTGCGACCGACGTGGACATGAACACGGTGTACGGCTATGCGATCTCCTCCTGGGACCTCGGCTACGGGGACTTCGTGATGAAGCCCGACCTCGCCACCTTGCGGCGGCTGCCGTGGCTCGAGGGCAGCGCGCTCTGCCTCGCGGACGTGGAGTGGGGCAACGGCTCCCCGGTTGCGGAGTCGCCGCGCCGTGTGCTGCGCGCGCAGCTCGAGCGGCTGGCCGAGCGAGGCTGGACCGCCAACGTTGGCACCGAGCTCGAGTTCCTCATCTTCAACGACACCTACGAGGAGGCATGGGACAAGGGCTATCGCGGGTTGCGCCCGGCCAACCTCTACAACGCGGACTACTCGCTCACGGGCACCGCAAGGCTGGAGCCGCTGATCCGCAAGATCCGCAACCACATGGGTGAGGCCGGCATGCGCGTGGAGAACTCGAAGGGCGAGTGCAACCTCGGCCAGCACGAGATCAACTTCCGCTACAGCGACGCGCTGTCGATGGCGGACAACCACCTGATCTACAAGAGCGGGGCGAAGGAGATCGCGTCGCTCGAGGGCGTGGCGATCAGCTTCATGGCCAAGTTCAACGAGCGCGAGGGCAACTCGTGCCACATCCACCTGTCGCTCGCTCGAGAAGACGGATCGAATGTGTTCGCCGCCGACGAGTCCACGTTCAAGAGCTTCCTCGCCGGCCAGCTCGACTGCCTGCGCGAGCTGTGTCTCCTGTATGCGCCGAACGTGAACTCGTACAAGCGCTTCGTGCCCGGAGCGTTCGCTCCCACGGCTGTGGCCTGGGGCCGCGACAACCGCACCTGCGCGCTGCGGGTGGTGGGGCACGGCCAGGGGCTGCGGCTCGAGAACCGGCTACCTGGAGGCGACGTGAACCCGTACATGGCCATCGCCGCGATGATCGCCTCCGGCCTGCACGGGATCGAGCGCGGCCTCGACCTCGAGGCTCCTTTCGAAGGCAACGCCTACGAGTCCGAGAAGGCGCGCGTGCCGAGCACGCTGCGCGATGCCCAGGAGCTGTTCGCGCAGAGCGGCGTTGCGCGCGAGGCGTTCGGCGAGGAGGTGGTGGCGCACTACGTCCACGCCGCCGAGGTGGAGCTCGACGCGTTCGAGGCGGCGGTGACCGACTGGGAGAAGTACCGGGGCTTCGAAAGACTCTGAGCGGTTAAGTTCCGCCGCGTGTGGTGGAAGTTCGGGCTGTCGCTGGTTGCGATCGTGGGCGCGGGCGTTGTCGTGTTCTTCGAGGTGATCGCGTCGAGCGCGGACAGCGAAAACTGCGGCGGTTGTGACCCAATGCCCGGATGGGTCGACCCGCTGAGCTACGTTGCCGGCATCGCGGCGCTCCTCTGGTTGGCGGCCCTGCTCTTCGTGATCGCGCGGGCGATCAGGAGGCGGCTGGCAGCCAGGAGCTAGGAGCCAGGAGCTATTAAGCGGATGTGCCGCCTCGCCACCATCACAAACGCCATCTCCTCGACCTTTTCCGGCGAGTCGAGCGAGGTGAGTTTCGCGTCCTGCAGCGAAAAGAACTCGCGGTCGCGCTGGTTCACGTAGTCGGAGAGGCGGCTGCGATAGCCCTCCGCCGGAAGGGTGAGCTGTCCCTCGATCCGCCAGCGGTCGGTCTCGAGGATTATCTGTTCGAGGCGGAGGTCCAAGGCGGGCATGCTATCCGGGCCGGACGGGTACCCGCGTCTCCGTTACACAAGTTGACGAGAGGAGTGGGCATGCCTCCGCGTGGCGTAAAGAAGGGCACGAAGCGCGCCCGTCAGTACGAGCACATCAAGGACAGCGAGAAGGACCAGGGCGCGTCCGAGTCGCGCGCCGAGGAGATCGCGGCCCGCACGGTGAACAAGGAGCGGGCGCGTTCGGGGGAGTCACGAACGCGTTCGAGGACGTCCATGCAGGACATGTCGTCCGGCCGCCGCGGCGGTCAGCGCTCGGGGACGAACCGCCAGAAGGGCCGTAC
>DATEPK010000099.1:0-2235 GCA_035273245.1 Thermoleophilaceae bacterium | reverse complement strand
CACCGCGATGAGCTATCGCGACCACATCGACTTCGGCATCGTCGCGGACCGCAACATGATCGACGACGTGTGGCCGCTGATGGAGGGCGTGAAGCGAGCCTGCGGCGAGCTCGAGGAAGAGGTGTGCGGGGAGAAGCGGCGGCGGCGCCGGACGACCTCTACGCGGCCTCGTCAGCCGGCACGGGCGTCGTAAACCCGGCGCGCGTCATCACGCCCCAGCCGTATCCCACGTTCTCCACCACGCGCCGCTAGGCGGCGCGGGCGAGAAGAGCCTGCACGCGGCTCATCAGCTCGCGCGGGCTGAACGGCTTGGAGATGTAGTCGTCCGCGCCGGTGGCGAAGCCGCGCTGCACGTCCGCCTCCTGGGCCTTCGCGGTGAGGAGGATCACCGGCACGCGCGCTGTGTCATCGGCTGCGCGCAGCTCGCGGCACACCTCGGGCCCCGTGAGCCTCGGCATCATCCAGTCGAGCAGGATCAGGTCCGGCTGCAGGTCGCGCGCAGCGGCCAGGCCGGTCTCGCCATCCTCCTCGGTGTGCACCTCGTAGCCCGCCTTGGCGAGCTTGAACTGGAGCATGTCGCGGATATCGGCGTCGTCGTCGACGACGAGGATGCGGGGCACGAGACCTCCCTGGTCTTGGTGAATCGGCGCGGCCTGGACGAATGTCCGAGCTCTTTTCGGCCCGTGTACTCGGACGTCGGCGCCCTGACTTGAGTACGGCTCCCCGCACCTAAATTCGGGTGGTGGCTCGCTCCAGCTGCGACCCGCGCCCGCGTACCTTGGCCCGTGATGCAAGCGATGACCCTGGAGAGGACCGTGGGAAACAGCGTCACTCTCGAACTCGAGCGGAACGCCGACGCCCCTGGCGCCGCGCGCCGCGCGCTCGACGCGATCGACCACGGGCTCGACTATGAGCGGGAATACGCCGTCAAGCTCCTCATGTCCGAGCTCGTGAGCAACGCCGTGAAGTACGGCGGCGACGGAACCCTGCTCGTGGAGATCGACTCCACGCCGCACTGCGTGCGTGTGGAGGTGGACGACCAGGGGCCGGCCTTCATCCCGATGCGCCGCAAGGCCGAGCTCGACACGCCGGGCGGCTGGGGCTTCGTCCTCGTGGACGAGCTCGCGAGCCGCTGGGGCAGCTCGATCCAGAGCGCTCAGGTCTGGTTCGAGATCGACGCCGCCTAGCGCGTCAGCCGGCGGACCGCGGAGCTCCGCTACCGAGGCGGGTCTTCGGTGTTCGTTCTCCGTATGGTCAAGGGCATCACCCGTTCCGTCCTAGTCACGGCTGCGGTCGCGCTTGCTGGGCTGTTCGCCTGCGGCAACGCGTTCGGCGCCTCCAAGCACATCACGGTGAAGCCGGGCGTGTACAAGCTCGCGATCCCGTCGCCGGGGCACGTGACGGTGGCCGCGGTCGAGGTGACCGTTCGCAAGCACGGCCATGGCCGGCTGCCCTCACGGCTGTCGCTGTCGCTGCCCAACCGCTTCGCGATGCCGGACTCGGTGCGCTTCTTCTATGCGCGGCGGCGCATCACCGTGTCGCCGCTGCGGTATGAGCTCTTGCTGCTCGCGGTGAACCGCGCGAGCGGCCGCTCGTCATCGTCATCCACGGCCGCCCACAAGAGCACGCGCAGGCGCACGCATCACCGGCGCCGCGCTCATGCCGCCCGCGTGCAGTTCGACGGCGGCCGCGTCGTGCTGCACTTCCCGTCGCGTCCCTCGTTCGGCCACACCTGCGGCAGCTGTGGCCAGAAGCTCCCGCGCTCGACCAACTGCACCCACTGCTGGTTCAAGAAGACGACCACGAGCGAGGTTCAGGTGCCGAACGCCGACACGGCGTCGCCAACCGACCTGGCCGGGCTTGTCACGCTGCTGCGCACGGCCTGGACCACCAACGGCGATTCGAACGCCGTGTTCGGCAACCCGGCCGTGGGAGCGCCGCGCGATCCCACGCTCGGCAGCGGCTACTTCGACGATCACCGCGCGTTCGGCTGGGACCCGGCGAGCCTGCACGATCCCGCGCCCGCGATCCACGGTGTGGTGGACGATCTGCTCAGCGGCCAGCCGCAGCAGATCATCCCGGGGCTCGAGCTGATCGCCCAGGCCGACCTCAACAACAACGGCCAGATCGACTCCGCGGCCTCGCCCGGCGGCGGCACCCCCTCCTAGCGCCACTACGCTCTCTGGCGAGATGATCTCGCCGAGAATCGCGCGGCTCGAGGCGAACGGCGGAGGC
>DATEPK010000098.1:0-4618 GCA_035273245.1 Thermoleophilaceae bacterium | reverse complement strand
GTCTGGGTGAACAACGCGGGCATTCTCCGCACCGGCCCGTCCTGGTCGCACAGCGACGTCGACCGCCGCGCGCTCGTGGACGTGAACCTGCATGGCCTGATGAACGGCACGATCGCCGCGCTCGAGCTCATGCGCCCGGCGAACAGCGGCCAGGTGATCAACGTCGTCTCGCTGGCGGGCCTTGCCGCGCCGCCGGGCGAGACCGTCTACGCCGCCACCAAGCACGCGGCACTCGCCTTCACCGTTGGCACGCTGTTCGACCTGCGCCAGTCCGGCTGCAGAGGCGTACGAATCAGCGCCATCTGCCCGGACGGAATCTGGACGCCGATGCTCTACGACAAGGTGGACGACCCGCAGGCCGCGCCGTCGTGGTCAGGCGTGCTGCTCCAGCCGGAGGACGTGGCGCGCCGCGCCGTGGAGCTGCTCGACAACCCGCGGCCGGTGGTGAGCATGCCGCGCTGGCGCGGGGGAGTGGCGCGCGCGTTCTCGAGCGCCCCGCGGGTGGCCGCGGCGCTCGTGCCCGCTGTGATGGCGGACGCCCGCCGCCGGCAGCAGCGCTGGGGGCGCAAGCATGCCGGCGGGGGGCGCGGTACCGCCCAGCCCTAGGGGCCTTAGCTCGAGGGCTTGATGTTCGCGTTCAGGTGGAACAGGTTCTCCGGGTCGTACTTGTCCTTGAGAGCCTGCAGCCGCTCGTACTTCGGCCCGTAGCTCGAGCGCACGCGGTCGTCGCCGTCGTCGCTCTCGAAATTGAGGTAGACGCCATCGCGGGTGTACGGCTTCATCGCCTCCGTGAGGTTCTTCGCCCACGCCACGTGCGCGTCCGCCACCTCCTGGCTCGGGTCCATCCACAGCGAAAGGGCGTGGTAGCACCAGGAGGCGTCCCGGCGGCCGAGCGCCGTGTCGTCCTCGCCCATCTCCGCGATCGCGCCGCCGAGCGGCTCGAGCAGGAGTTGAACCATCGGACCGGGGCGCTGCCCGCCCTGCGACTCGAGCTCCGCGATCGCGTCGTCGCTCAGCTCGCTGAGGAGCTCGGCCTTCATGTAGGCGCGCGTTCCGTACGCGGCCCCGCCGTCGAGCATGCTCTGAAGCGCGACGTAGGGCATCTCGCCGACCATGTCCACGCCCGGCTGGGCGACCTTGCGGATCTCGCCAACCACACGCTCGCCCTCTTCCTTCGAGCCGGTCCAGCAGATGATGATCCCGAAGATCGGGGCGAAGTGCATCTCCTCGGGAACGAACGGCTCGGGTGGCGCGCTCACGAACGCGAAGCCCGCGCCGAGGTCCGCCGGAGCGTCCTTCATGTACTCGCGCACGAACGTGAGGATCTCGGTGGCGCGATCGGGTGCGCACCCGAGCAGGCCGCCGTAGATCATCGGGCCGACCTTGTGGAGGCCGATCTCGAACTCGGTGACGACGCCGAAGTTGCCGCCGCCACCGCGGATCGCCCAGAAGAGATCCGGGTTCTCGTCCTTGCTGGCGCGCAGCACGCGACCGTCGGCGGTGACTACCTCGGCGGAGATCAGGTTGTCCGCGGTGAGGCCGCACTTGCGCTCGAGCCAGCCGCTGCCGCTACCGAGCAGAAGGCCGGCGATGCCGGTGGTGGAGAAGCGGCCGCCCGTGACGGCCAGGCCGTGCATCTGCGTGGCGCCGTCGAACTCACCCCAGGTGAGGCCGGGCTGCGCGACGCACTTCTGCGCCTCCGGATCCACGTCGATGCGCTTCATGAGCGTGAGGTCGATCACGAGCGCGTCATCCACGCAGCTGTGCCCGGCGGCGGAATGGCCGCCCGAGCGCACCGCGATCTCGAGCCCGTTCTCGCGCCCGTAGTTCACGGCGGCCACGACGTCGTCCGTGCTGATGCAGCGCGCGATCAGCGCGGGGTGGCGGTCGAAGAGGCCATTCCAGACAACGCGGGCCTCGTCGTAGCCGGCGTCGCCGGGCCGCAGCTGCTCACCGCTGAAGCCGTCGATGCGGGACGCGCCTGCGAGTACATCTGACATTGGGGAAAGCTCCTTTAGGCCAGGGAAGGGAGTACGTACTGTCCTACCACGCATGGGGCAGCTCGTGTTGTGACTCTTGTCACTACGCGAACAGCCGCGCGGCGCTACGGAACGAGCACGACCTTGCCGCGCAGGCCACCCGCCTCGTTGAGACGGTGCGCCTCGGCGGCCTCGGCCAGCGGCAGCGTGCGGTCCACGCGCGTCCTGAGCCGGCCCTGCGCCACCTCGTCCACGAGCCGCGCGAGCTCGGCGCGGTCGTGGTGGATGAGGAAGACCTCCTGCCGTATGCCGCGCGCGGGATCCGCGTCGGGCACCTTGCGCGTGGACACGACGGTGCCGCCGTCCTCCACCGCGGCGAGAGCCGGCTCGCCGAGCGGAACCGCGTCGAACACCGCCGGCACCGGCTCGATCGAGCCGAGGTCCGCATCGCGCGGCAGAACCTCGTCCGCGCCCAGGCTCGACACCCATGCCTCGTCGCCGTCACTGGCCGTCGCGATCACGCGGTGTCCCGCCTGCTTCGCGAGCTGAACCGCGAAGCCGCCCACCGCGCCGCTCGCGCCGGTGACGAGCAGCGTGGTCGAGTCCGGAAGCGCGAGCAGCTCGAGGCCCTGCACGGCCGTGAGCGCGTTGAGCGGGATCGTCGCGGCGTCGACGTAGTCGAGCCCCTCGGGCAGCGGCACGATCCAGTCGGGGTCCACCGCGATCGCTTCCGCGTAGGCGCCCACCGAGCCCTCCGCGTCGTACCACTGGATCATCCCGACCACACGCTCGCCCGTCTCCTCGACATCACCGGCGAAGTCCCAGCCGAGCACGAACGGCGGATCCGGCACGCCACGCGGCCCGTGCCCGGTGCGCGCGCCGAGGTCGGTGGGGTTCACGTTCGCCGCGCGCACGCGTACCACGACCTGGCCTGATTGCGGCGCCGGCTCGTCGCGCTCGCCCACCCGCAGCACCTCGGGACCGCCGTACTCGCTCACCTCGATTACCTTCACGTTTGGGAATCCTGCCACCCCGCCGGAAAGGACGCACCGAATGGCTTCCACAGAGTCCTCCCGCCTCGTCCTCGATGAAGTGCTCGGCCGGCTGCCTCGCGATGAGGTCCCCGCGGAGGGCTTTGGCGACACTGCGGGTGACCTGATCTCCAACGAGCTGCTCCTCGACGGCAACTCGAGGCTCAATCTGGCCACCTTCGTCACCACCTGGATGCCGCCCGAGGCGGCCGCGCTGATGGCCGCGACAGCGGACAAGAACATGATCGACAAGGACGAGTACCCGCAGACGGCGGAGCTCGAAAGGCGCTGCGTGAACATGATCGGCAACCTGTGGCATGTGCCTGGTGGCGCGCCCGCCACCGGCTGCTCCACCACGGGCTCGAGCGAGGCGGCGATGCTTGGCGGGCTCGCGCTCAAGTGGCGCTGGCGCGAGCGCATGCGCGCGGCGGGCAAGCAGACCGACCGGCCCAACCTCGTGATGGGGATCAACGTGCAGGTGTGCTGGGAGAAGTTCTGCCGCTACTGGGACGTCGAGCCCCGCTTCGTGCCGATGGAGGGCGAGCGCTTCAACCTCGGCGCCGAGGAGGCGGTGAAGCTGTGTGACGAGAACACCATCGGAGTCGTCGCCATCCTGGGCTCCACGTTCGACGGCAGCTACGAGCCGGTGAAGGAGATCTCGGACGCGCTCGACCAGCTCGCCGCGGGCGGCGGGCCCGACGTGCCGATCCACGTGGACGCCGCGTCCGGCGGCTTCATCGCGCCGTTCCTCGACCCCGAGCTCGAATGGGACTTCCGGCTGCCGCGCGTGCAGTCGATCAACTCGTCAGGACACAAGTACGGGCTCGTCTACCCGGGAGTGGGCTGGGCGCTGTGGCGTGACCATGACGCGCTGCCTCGCGATCTCGTGTTCGAGGTGAACTACCTCGGCGGGAAGATGCCGACGTTCGCGCTCAACTTCTCGCGGCCCGGCAGCCAGGTGGTGGCGCAGTACTTCATGCTGCTCAGCCTCGGCATGCACGGCTACCGCACCGTGCAGGGCGTGGCGCGCGACGTGGCAACGCGCCTCGCTTCGGAGATCGCGCAGATCGGCCCGTACCGGCTCGTCACCGACGGCAGCCAGCTGCCGGTTTTCGCGTTCGCGCTCGCACCGGAGGTGGAGAACTACAGCGTGTTCGACGTGTCGCTGCGGCTACGCGAACGCGGCTGGCTCGTGCCCGCCTACACGTTCCCTGCAAACCGCGAGGATCTGTCGGCGCTGCGCGTGGTGGTGCGCGCCGGGATGACGCACGACATGGCCGACCTCTTCCTGGCCGACTTGCGCGACCAGACCAAATCCCTCGAGGCGCTGACGCGCCGCCTGCCCGAACGCAGCGAGGAGGACCGCGAGGCGTTCCGCCACTAGGCGGCGACCGCCTCCGCCTCCACGAGCTCGGCACGCATGTTCGTCTCCATCATGCGCAGCGCCGCCTTCGCCAGGTCGGCGTCGATGTGCGCCACGGCGTCGGTGACCACGCTGACGGAGAAGTGGCGCACGTAGGCGTCGAGCGCCGAGTACAGAATGCACTGCTCGGTGACCTGGCCGGTGAGGAAGAGGCGGTCCACCTCCTCCTGCCTCAGCAGGTACTC
>DATEPK010000097.1:0-9998 GCA_035273245.1 Thermoleophilaceae bacterium | reverse complement strand
CGGGCAGCTAGAGCACGGGAGCCCGGTGGTTCCCTGTACTCGCGAGGCCACGCTCGTGCACATGGTGGACAACCTGGGCGGCAAGCTCGGCAGCTTCGACCGGCTGGAGAAGAGCCTGGCCGACGGCGAGCGCTGGTCGGGCTTCGACCGGGCGTTGAGCGGCTCTGCATATTTCGCGTCCCGCGAAGCGGCCTAGGTCACAACTCCGCAAACAGCGTAAATCTCCCGTCACCGCGCTCGTGCCGGGTGGCCTGGCCTCCTATGCTGCCGGGGGATGGCGAAGGACACCGAGAAGCTGATCCGTCAGCTCTCGCTGATCTCGTTCCTCATGGCCGAGCGGCGTCCGGTCACGGCGCTCGAGATCAAGCGGGAGGTGGAGGGGTACTCAGGGATGAACGACGACGCGTTCGCGCGCCGCTTCTATGCCGACCGCGCGGAGCTCGAGTCGCTCGGGATCGAGCTGAAGGTCGACAAGCCGGCCGAGGGCTACTACGAGGCTGAGAATTACTCGCTCCCGCCCGAGAACTTCTACCTCCGCTCGATCGCATTCACGGACTCCGAGCTCGGGGCGCTGAGCACGCTGTTGTCGCTGCTCGACGGCGAGTTTGCCTACGCCGAGCCGCTGCGGCTGGCGCTGCAGCAGCTCTCCTGGGGCAAGCCGTCCCCGCTCGCGTCGCCCGAGCAGCGCTCGGTGGCGCTCGGACTCACCGCCGGCGCCGGCGGCCGCGAGCTGTCGCAGCGCCTCTCGAAGATCGAGACCGCGATCTTCCGCCGCAAGACGATCCTGTTCGACTACTACACGATGGGACGCGACGCGGTTGAGTCGCGCAAGGTTGACCCGTACCACCTGCTGTTCCAGAACGGCCAGTACTACCTCGTCGGCCGCTCGCACGAGCGCGACGCGGTGCGCGTTTTCCGGCTGAGCCGCATCCGCGGCAAGGTGGGCTACTCGTCCAAGGCAGAGCACGACTTCCCACCGCCCGACGACTTCGATCCCCGCATCTACGCCACCCGCAGCCACTGGCAGCTCGGTGACAGCGTGGGCACCGCGCGCATCTGGATCTCGGGCAAGATCGACTGGTACGTGATGCGCCACATCGGCCACGCGGGCACCACCGAGCCGGCGCCCGACGGCGACGGTGTGATCTTCGAGACCGAATACGCCGACTCGCGCGCGATCGTCTCCTGGGTGCTCGGTATGCGCGAGCACGCGCGCATCCTCGACCCGCCGGAGCTCGCCGGCGAAGCGGGGCAGCGCCTGGCGCGGATCATCGAGCTGCACTCGGAGGGACCCGAGCTCGCGGCGCCGGCGAAGAAGAAGTCGGCGCCCGCGGAGGAGGACACGGACTCGAACGGCAAGCGGGAGACACCCATCCGCCCCGAGCGCTTCGCCCGCCTCGTCACGCTCGCGGGCATCCTCATCGAGGCGGCGCGCAACAGCGACCTCCTCGACGTGAAGCGCGTGTGCGACAGCCTCCAGGTGAGCGACGAGGAGCTGCGCGAGGACATCGATGTCCTCAACGTCGTGAACTTCGGCGGCGGCAGCTACGTGCTCTACGCGGAGATCCACGGTGACTCGATCGAGGTGGACCCCGAGCCGTACGGCGACAACTTCGCCCAGCCCGCGCGGCTCCTCCCGCTCGAGGCGAAGGCGCTCGTGGCAGCGATCGACTTCATCGGCGAGCACGTGCCCGAGGGCTCGCTCGCCTCGGCGCGCGAGAAGATCGTCGACGCTCTCGGCGAGGATCCGGCGCAGGAGGGGCTGCGGATCACGAGCGCCATGGGCGACGACTCCGAGATCGCCCGCGTGGTGAGCGCCGCCATCGCTGAGCACCGCGTGCTCGAGATCGACTACTACAAGGAGGACGAGGACGAGGTCACCGCCGGCCGGCGCATCGAGCCCTACCTCCTCTACAACGGCAACAAGGGCTGGTACATCCACTCCTGGGACCCCGCGAAGAGCGACTCGCGCACCTTCAGGCTCGACCGCATCAAGGAGGCGCGCATCACGGGCGAGTCGTTCGAGCCCCGCCCCGAGCTCAAGCCGGACGTGCCGGAGTGGACGCGCACCGACGAGGTGCCGGAGTCACAGCCGTGCCGCGTGTGGTTCGCGCCTGAGCGCGCGCGCTGGGCACGCGAGGACAAGCGCGTGATTCAGGAGCTGAAGGACGGCGCCGTGATCGTGGAGATCCAGTTCGCGGGACACGACTGGCTCGCCCGGGCGATCCTCGAGGAGGCCGGCGACGCCGCCGTGCTCGAGCCAGAGGACGCGCGCACGGCCGTGCTCGAGGCGGCCGAGGCGCTCGCCGGGATGGTCTCGCGCTAGCGCAGCTACCTGCTCGCGAGGCGCGCGCCCTCCACGAGCGACTCGAGCTTCGCCCACGCAATCTGCGGGTGCACGCGGCCCCCGAGCCCGCAGTCGGTTGAGGCGATCACGTTCTCCGCGCCCACCCCGTCCGCGAAGCGCTTGATCCGCTCGGCCACGAGCTCGGGGTGCTCGACCACGTTCGTCGAGTGGCTCACCACGCCCGGCAGGATCTTCTTGCCCTCGGGCAGCTTCACGTCCTGCCACACCTTCCACTCGTGCTCGTGGCGCACGTTCGCCGCCTCGAACGAGTAGGCCCCGGCATTGATGGCGAGCATCACGTCGACGATGTCCTTCATGGGGATGTCCGTGACGTGCGGGCCGTGCCAGCTTCCCCAGCAGAGGTGGAAGCGGATGCGCTCGGTGGGCAGGCCGCGAATCGCGTGGTTGAGCGCCTCCACACGGATCATCGTGAAGCGCCTGTAGTCCTCCACGCTCGGCTCGGGCACGATCTGATCCCAGTTCTCCGCGATCGCCGGGTCGTCGAGCTGGAGCATCAGGCCCGCGTCGAGGATCGCCTGGTACTCCTCGCGCATGGCGTCGGCGCAGGCGTACATCAGCTCCACGTCGTCCTCGTAGTACTCGTTGGCGAAGCGCCCGCAGCTGCCGGGCGCCACGGCGTTCATGTAGCCGTCCTCGTACCCGGCCGCCTCGAGGGCCGCCTTGAAGTTCGCTATGTCGCGCTGTACCGCCTCCTGCCCGATGTAGCTGATCGGGCCGCGGCAGATCGGCGCGGCCGTCGGCGGGTTCGGCAGCGCGACGCCGGCGCTCGGATCGCCGTACGCCTCGCCGAACATGTTCCAGTCGCGCCGGTCCGCGAAGCTGCCGAGAGCGAGCTCGCCCTCCTTCGGCTTCGCCTGCGGCGCCTCACGCAGCTCTGCCTCCACCAGCTCGAGCCCGCTGAGGCGCGGGAACACGTACGTCCACCACGAGCCGTAGTCGTAGCGCGCGCCCATGGAGTGCCCGTACTCGCCGTCGTTCACGAGGTCGATGCCGATCTCACGCTGGCGGGCCACCACCTCGGTCACCGCCTGGGAGAGCTTCTGGAGGTAACCCTCCTCGTCTTCGAGCTCGCCGCGACCGCGACGCTGGTTGAGCTCCACGAGCTCCTCGGGACGCGGCAGGCTGCCCGCATGGCTCGTCAAGACGCGGTCCGGCATCGGCTCCTCCTTCACTTCGCGGCCAAAAGCCCAGCGATCGTACGCTGAGCTGCCGCGCGCCGGCTACCAGGTGCCGTTCGAGCAGCCGCCGCCGTCAGAGACGAGGCCGGCGTCGCAGGTGTGGACCTGCTTGCTCGTGGGGCCCTGGCTGATCGTGAAGTGGTGGCCCGCCGTGGAAATGGCTGTGACCTTGAACGTGTCGATCGTGGACGCCGTCACGCTCACCTCACCCTTGCCGGTGCCGATCGGCAGGCCGGTCTTGTCAAGGCTGTCGCCCGTGCCCTGCCCGTCGCAGTCGACGAAGTCGCCCGTATCCACGTAACAGCTGTCAACCTCGACAACGAGCGCGCTCGCGTTCGACTTCGCGTCGGCGTCCTGCCCCTTCTCCTTCTGGCTCGTGAACAGCGCGAGCGCGATCGCGGCGAGGATGCCGATGATCACGACCACCACGAGAAGCTCGAGCAGCGTGAAGCCTTGTTCCTCGGAGGCCAGGCGAGACCGCATCGTGTCTCGAGTATCGGTTGGCGCGTCGCCGGTCTTTAACCAGCGGCTTGCTTGGGGAGGTGGTGCACGTTGATCTCCGCCTCGTCGAGCTCCGGAGCCTGCACGGACCGCGGCGCGGTCTCCACCTGGCGCGGCTCCGGCAGCTCCTCGCCGCCCGAACCCGCGCCGTGCTCGGAGAGCTTGCGCGCGGTGACGAGCACGCGGCTCTCGAGCGACCCAACCGTCTCGTTGTACGCCTTCACCGAACCCTCGAGCGAGCGCCCGAGCTTCATGAAGTGACCCACGAGCGTGCCCATCCGGCCGTGCAGCTCACGCCCGAGCTCGCTCACCGCGCGCGCCGACTCCGCCACCCTCTCCTGCCGCCAGCCGTAGTGAACGGCGCGCAGCACGGCGATCAGGCTGGTGGGCGTGGTGATCAGCACCTTCTGAGCCACACCCTCCTCGATGAGGCCCGGCACCTGCTCGAGCGCCGCACTGAACAGCGCCTCGCCCGGCAGGAACATCACGACGAACTCGGGCGACGAGTCGAACTGCGACCAGTAGGCCTTCTGGCTCAGCTTCGCGACGTGGTCGCGCACATGCCGCCCATACGCCTGCAGGTACGCGGCGCGCTGATCCGGATCGGTGGCCTCCACCGCGCTGAGATAGGCCTCGAGCGGCGCCTTCGCGTCCACCACGACGTTCTTCCCACCGGGTAGCTGCACAACCACATCCGGCCGCAGCCGCCCGCCGTCCGACTCGAGGCTCGACTGCTCCACGAAGTCGCAGCGCTCGATCATCCCGGCCATCTCGCACACCCGCCGGAGCTGGATCTCGCCCCAGCGGCCGCGCGTGTGAGGCGAGCGCAGCGCGGTGACGAGATTCGCCGTCTCCACACGCAGCTTCTCCTGCGTTTCGGTCACCGAGCGCATCTGCGCCGTCAGGGTTCCCTGCGATTCCCGCCGCGCCCGCTCGAGCAGCTCCAGCTTGCCGTCGACCTTGGCAAGCGACTCCGCGATCGGCTTCACGATCTGCTCGACCGCGCGCTGCCGCTTCTCGAGCTCCTCCCGCGAGGTCACGTGGTGCTGGCCGAGCTCGGCCTTGGCGAGCTGGAGGAACGACTCGCTGGAATCACGCAACGCGCGCGACGCGAGCGCCTCGAAGCGATCCTCGCCCGTTACGCGCGCGCGCATGAAGAGCCACACGGCCCCGCCGCCTAAAGCCATTCCGAGTAGTAGCCAGAGCGTTTGCATGGTGGACTAAATGACGGTAGGCCCGACAGCGGACGGAAATGCCAGAATCGGCCGCCATGCGGACCCGCCAACCCGTATCCGCCGCAATCGCCGGAGCCATCGCCGCCGGCGCCTGGTACCAGCTCTTCCGGCGCCCGCTGCCGCAGACGCGTGGCCACACACGCGTGCGCGGCCTCGACCACACCGTGAAGATCGAGCGCGACGCCCGCGGCGTGGCGCGGATCGAGGCGCGGACCACACCGGACCTCTGCTTCGGCCAGGGTTTCGCGCAGGCCCAGGACCGGCTCTGGCAGCTCGACTTCTACCGCCGCGTCGGTGCGGGGCGCGTGTCCGAGTTCGCCGGCGAGGACGGCCTCCAGGTCGACCGCCTCATGCGAACGCTCGGCCTCCGCCGCTTCGCCGACAGGGAGATCGGCCTGCTGTCCCCCCGCGACCGCGAGGTGCTCACCGCCTATGCCGCCGGGGTGAACGCCGCAATAGAGGAAGCGCCCGCGCCGCCCCTCGAGCACCAGCTGCTACGCCTCGACCCGGAGCCGTGGACGCTCCAGGACAGCCTCGTGGTGCGCAAGATCATCGCGCTCGGCTTCTCGACCAACATGGAAACGGAGCTCTTCCGGGCCGAGCTCGTGTCGAAGATCGGCGCCGAGAAGACGGCGCGCCTCGAGCCGCAGTACCCGCACGGCAGCCCGCTCGTGATGGACCCTGGCGTGGCCTGGGCGGGCGACGGGCTCGATCTCGCGGAGCAGATCGCGCAGGTGCGCGAGGCGATCGGCTGGTCGCCTCAGCCGGCGGGATCGAACAACTGGGCGGTGTCCGGCGAGCGCTCGCTCACCGGCATGCCGCTCTTGGCCGGCGACCCGCACATCACCACCTCGATGCCCGACAGCTGGTACACGATCGAGCTCGCCACCCCCGAGCTCGAGCTGCGCGGCGGCTCGATGCCGGGCTTCCCGGGCGTCGTGATCGGACACACGCGGCACGTCGCATGGAGCTTCACGAACGTGATGGCCGACGTGCAGGACCTGTTCGTCGAGCGCATCCGCGAGGGCGCCGCCGGCCCCGAGTACGAGTTCGAGAGCGAGTGGCGCCCGGTGACTGTGCACCGCGAGGAGATCGCCGTCCGCGGCCGCGCGCCCGAGCAGCTCGAAGTCCGCGAGACGCATCACGGGCCCGTGGTCACCGACGTGCTCGCCGCGCAGACCGCGCAGCCGCTCGCGCTCGCCTGGACCGCCATCAAAGAGCCGGTGGTGAGCAGCACGGGAGTCGACGCCGGCGCCTTCCGAAGCGGCGACGAGCTGGTCGAGGCCTTCCGCGACTACAGCGTGCCCGCGATGAACATGATCTGGGCCGACGACTCCGGGAACATCGGCTACAAGCTCGTCGGCCAGATCCCGATCCGCCGCGGCGGCTGTCCCGACCTTCCCAAGCCCGGCTGGACCGGCGAGTACGAGTGGGATGGCTACATCCCGTACGACGAGCTGCCGGAGATCGTGAACCCGCCCGGCGGCGTGCTCGTGACAGCGAACAACCGCATCGTGGCGGACGACTACCCGCACCACATCACGAGCGAATACCTGGACGGCTACCGGGCCGCGCGGATCGAGCAGCTGCTCTCGGAGCGGGAGAAGCACTCGCTCGACGACTTCGCCCGCATCCAGCTCGACCTCCATTCGATCCCCGGCGAGCAGACCGCCCACCGCCTCGCGCGCCTGCGACCCTCCGGCCAGCGAGAGGTGCGCGCGATCGAGCGGCTGAAGAGCTGGGACCACAAGCTCGTGCCAGAGACGATCGCCGGCACCATCTACGCCGTCTTCACCGCCCACTTCGCGCGCGCGGTGTCCGAGGCGGTGATCGGCGACCCCGACTACGCCGAGCGCTGGCGCTCCCGCTCGCAGCTCGGCTTCACGCCGATCGTGTCCTCCCCGTGGCGCTTCCAGGCGCGGCTGATCGAGCTGTGGGACGAGGCCGACCGGGAGCTGATCGGCGGCCGCTCGTGGGACGACCTCGCGCTCGAGTCGCTCAGCGCAGCACTCGACGAGCTCGAGGAGCGCTACGGAACGGACCCATCCGGCTGGACCTGGGGCCGGGTACACGGTCTCGCGTTCACCCACCCGCTCGGCGAGGGAACGAGCCGCCTCTCCAAGCTCCTCGACCGCCTGCTTTCGCGCCGGCTCCCCGCGGGCGGCGGCCAGGAGACGGTGTGCCAGGTGGGCTTCGTCGCGCATGCCGGCGACTACACCGGCCGCTGGGCGCCCTCCTACCGCCTGCTCGCGGACCTCGCTCATCCCGAACGCACCCGCTGGCAGCACATGACCGGCCAGTCCGGGCAGCCATCGAGCCCCCACTACGACGACCTCCTCGAGGACTGGCACGCCGGCGTGAGCTACGAGTTCGGCCAGCCCGCGGCTCACACGCTCCATCTCGATCCCGCGTAGGTTTCAGCTTCAGATGCCCTCCCGCCGCAACCAGATCGAGATGTCCGATGAGGAGCTGCGCGCTTTCGTCGCCGAGCAGATGATCGTCAGCGTGGCCACGCTCGGGCCGCGCGGCCGGCCGCACCTCGTGCCGCTCTGGTACGTGGTGGACGGGCTGGTGCTGCGCAGCTGGACGTACGCGAAGTCGCAGAAGGCGAAGAACCTCGAGCGCGACCCGCGGGCCACGCTCCAGATCGAGTCCGGCGTGCTCTACCACGAGCTGCGCGGCGTGATGCTCGAATGCGACGTCGCGCTCGAGCACGATCCAAGCGAGGTGGAGAAGTACGGCATGGCTCTGTTCGAGCGCTACGCCGAGCTCAACCCGGAAGTGGAAGAGATGGTGCGCAAGCAGGCGCAAAAGCGCGTGGGCCTCACCTTCACCCCCACGCGCACGGTCTCCTGGGACCACACCAAGCTCGGCGGCACCTACTGATGGAGCGCCTCAAGGGGCTGATCCTGTCCGGCGGCACCGGCACGCGACTGCGCCCGATCACGTACACCAGCGCGAAGCAGCTCGTCCCGGTGGCGAACAAGCCGGTGCTCTATTACGGGATCGAGGCGCTCGCCGCGGCCGGAATCGACGAGATCGGCATCATCATCTCGCCCGAGACAGGCGGCGAGATCCGCAAGGCCGCCGGCGACGGCGAGCGCTTCGGCGTCTCGATCACCTACATCGAGCAGGAGGCGCCGCTCGGGCTCGCGCACGCGGTGCTCACCGGCGAACCGTTCCTCGGCTCGTCCCCGTTCGTCATGTACCTCGGCGACAACCTCCTGCGTGACGGCGTGACCCAGCTGGTGAGCACCTTCCGAAGCGAGGAGCCCGACGCCCTCATCCTCCTGACCCCCGTGAACGACCCCGAGAACTACGGGGTGGCCGAACTCGACGGCTCGAACCGCGTGGCACGCCTCGTGGAGAAGCCGAAGAACCCGGAGTCGAACCTCGCGCTCGTGGGCGTCTACATGTTCACCCCCTCGGTGTTCGAAGCCGCCCGCGCGATCGAGCCGAGCGGCCGCGGCGAGCTCGAGATCACAGACGCCATCCAGCACCTCGTGGACGGCGGCCTCCGCGTGGATCCGCACATCGTGCACGGCTGGTGGAAGGACACCGGGCAGGTGCAGGACATGCTCGAGGCCAACCGCCTGATCCTGGACGACCTGGAGGAGCGCGTCGAGGGCGAGCTCATCGACTCGCGCGTGGAAGGCCGCGTTGTCGTGGAGGCCGGCGCGCGCTTGGAGCGCGCCACCGTGCGCGGCCCCGCGATCATCGGCGCAGACGCCGTCCTGCAGGACGCTTACATCGGTCCCTACACGGCCATCGGCCCGTCGGTTCACATCGAGAGCGCCGAGGTGGAGTACTCGATCGTGCTCGAGGGCTCCTCGATACGCGACCTCGAAGGCCGCATCGAGGCAAGCCTCGTCGGCAAGAACGTCGCGATCTCGCGCAGCCCAGCCATGCCGCGGGCTTACCGTTTCGTGGTCGGCGACAACGCCGAGATCGAGATCCTCTAGCCGGCGAGCTGCGCCAACCGCACGATCGCCTCGGCCGGGGTGAGATTCATACGCCTGATCAACTCGATCAAGGTCATCTCGGCCTGGCTCACTTCGCGCTGAGCGTCGTCCGGCCCGAGCAGCGCCCCGGGCTGAATGCCGAACTGAGCCGCCACCTCCACGTAAGTCACGAGCGGCCCGCTCGCCCATCCCCGCTCGAGCCGCGAGAAGAAGCCCGGCGTGTAGTGGCCGCCGTCGGGCTTGTCCACGGCCGCGCACAGCTCGTAAAGCGTCATGTCGCGCTCCCGCCTGAGCCGGCGGATGCGGTCTCCGACGATCACACCCCACTCGCAGTGGTACGGATCGGTGCGGCCCATGCCAGCCGCGTAGCCGCTGCGCAGCGGGTCGAATCGATACCGGCGCTTGCCCATGCGCCCAACCTAATCCGCGCCGGGGTCCTCCGCGCGCAGCCCCGCCGATTCGTCACAAACTTTTAGCGGCGATCAAACAATTTGCTCACGCTGCAAGCTCTTTGACAACGAATTTGACCGTGGGTCAACTTTTTTGACTGGGGGTCAAATTTGTTGACGAATCGGCGGGGCTGCAAAAAGGGGCAACCACGGCCCGAAGCCCGCCGGCCTGATATCCCTAGGGGCGTGAAGGTTCTTGTCACTGGCGCAGCCGGAATGCTTGGGACGGACGTGGTGCGCGCCGCGGAGTTCGTCAACCACGAGGTGGTGGGACTGGCTCGGTCGGATGTAGACGTCACCGACCG
>DATEPK010000096.1:0-2125 GCA_035273245.1 Thermoleophilaceae bacterium | reverse complement strand
GTGAACCCAGGGCCGGTCGTCCACGAACTGGCGCAGGAACTCCGCCGCGTAGCAGGACGATGCCTTGCGCTGCTCGGACGAGTTCTGAAGGTCGCCGTAGGTGCCCTTCGTGAGGTCGAGGAACTCCGGGTGGAGCGGCATCCGCCAGCCCAGCTCGCCGGTGGCGCTGCAGGCGGAGTCGACCTGGCTGAACCAGTCGTCGTCGTTCGAGAAGAGGCCGCAGTACGTCGAGCCCAGCGCGATCACGATGGCGCCGGTGAGCGTGGCGATGTCCACGAGCCGCTCCGCGCCCTGCTCGACGGCGTAACAAAGGGAATCCGCGAGGATGAGGCGGCCCTCGGCATCGGTGTTGTTCACCTCGATGGTCTTGCCGTTCATCGCGGTCACGATGTCGCCCGGCTTGACCGAACGGCCGCTCGGCATGTTCTCCGTGGCGGGCACCACGGCCGTGATCGTCGCCGGGAGGGCGAGCTCCGCGATTGCCCCCATGGCCTCGAGAACGGCGGCGCCGCCCGACATGTCGAACTTCATCTCGTGCATCTTGCCCGCGGGCTTGATCGAGATTCCGCCGCTGTCAAAGGTCACGGCCTTGCCCACGAGACCGAGGTGCGGTCCACCCGCTCCCGGGCCCGAGTAGCGGAGCACGATCAGCCGCGGCTCGACGTACGTGCCGCTCGCCACGGCGGTGAACGCGCCCATCCCCATCGACTTGATCTCCTCGCGGCCGAAGGACTCGAACTCGAGGAAGTCGTGGTCGTCGGCGATCTCGCGGGCGCGGTTCTCGAGGAACTCGGGCGTGGCGACGTTCGAGGGGAGGTTCTGCAGGTCGCGCGTGCGGTTGGTGGCCTCGGCGCGAACCGTGGCCTCGCTAACCGCGTCATCGACGTCCGCGTCCTCGGACGAGACCTCGAGCGAGGTGATGCCGTTCGAGTTCGAGTCGCCGTCGTCCTTCGACGACTTGAAACGGTCGAACTTGTAGAGCTTGAGCAGCGTGCCCTCCACGATCGGGCCCGCGAGCTCCGGCGAGGGGGCGCTCCACGACAGCGAGCGCGCGCCGATGTCGGCGGCTCGGGCGGCGGCCACCGCGGCGGCCGTGCGCGCGCGGTCGGGCTCCATCTCGTCGCGCTTGCCGAGTCCGACCACCACCACGCGCTTGCCGTCCACGTGCGCGACCGCGAGCTTCTTGAATCCGCCCTTCGCCTCGCCCGAATCCGACAGCTCCTTCAGGCCCGGCTCCTCGAGCTGCTCGCCCTCGAAGAGGCCGATCACGCGCGTATCTGCGTCGGTGTCTCCCGGCGCTCCCCTGCGTGCGCTTACCCCAATCGGTGACATGCGTGCGGCAGTGTATAGGCCGCCGCGTGCGCGCCGCGAGCCAGCGCCTCGCTCTAGAGTTCCACGTCCAAAGCGACCAGGAGACTGAGCACCAAATGCCCAAGACCGTGATCCTCGGCGCCGCCCGCACCCCGTTCGGGAAGCTCGGCGGCGGCCTCTCCAGCCTCGACGCCACCGACCTCGGCGGCGCCGCCATCGCGGCCGCCCTCGAGCGCGCGGAGGTAAAGCCGGAGCAGGTCCAGCACGTGGTGTTCGGCCAGGTTTTGCAGGCCGGTCAGGGCCAGATCCCGAGCCGCCAGGCGCAGATCAAGGCCGGGATCCCGAAGGAGGTCTCGAGCGAGACCGTGAACAAGGTGTGCGCTTCAGGAATCCGCTCCGCCGGGATCGTCGACCAGGCGGTGCGCGCCGGCGACATCGACGTGGCGGTGGCCGGCGGCATGGAGTCGATGTCGCAGGCTCCCTACCTGCTGCCGGGCGCGCGCTTCGGCTTCCGCATGGGCGACGTGAAGGCGCTCGACGCGATGATGCACGACGGTCTCACCAACCCGTTCACCGGCAAGGGCATGATCGCCGAGGCCACCGAGGTGGGGGAGGAGCTCGAGCTCACGCGACCGGACCTCGACAAGTTCGCGCTGCGCAGCCATCAGCTCGCCATCCAGGCAACCGACGAGGGTCGTCTGCCCGAGGAGATCGTCCCCATCACGGTCAAGACCAAGAAGTCCGAGACCACGGTCGAGGTGGACGAGGGCCCGCGCCGCGACACCTCGCTCGAGGTGCTGGCCAAGCTTCCGGG
>DATEPK010000095.1:0-5034 GCA_035273245.1 Thermoleophilaceae bacterium | reverse complement strand
GTGCTTCAGGCAGCTCGAGTAGGTGTCGCGGCCGGTGGCCGCAGTCGCGCCGCCACCGGCCAGGACGAGGCCGGCCGCCGCGGCGGTGATTGCGAGAACTGCCAGGACGAATAGACGCTTCATTGGGCTCCTCTGCTCGTTGCGGTGTGCGGCATAGAATCGCGCCTTCCCCGCCAAAGGAGCTTGCGAATGAGCACAGACGCCGTGAAGTTCACGCTGCCGGAAGCCGAGCTCCCGACGCATTGGATCAACCTGCTGCCGGACCTGCCGGGCGATCCGATGCCGCCGCTCAATCCGCAGACGATGCAGCCGGCGGGGCCCGACGACCTCACGCCGATCTTCCCGATGGGGGTGATCCAGCAGGAGGTGTCGATGGAACCCGAGATCGAGATCCCGGACGAGGTGCGCGACGTCTACAAGCTCTGGCGGCCCACACCGCTCTACCGCGCCCGCCGCCTCGAGAAGACGCTCGATACGCCCGCGCACATCTACTACAAGTACGAGGGCGTCTCGCCCGCCGGTTCGCACAAGCCGAACAGCGCGGTGGCGCAGGCCTACGAGAACAAGCAGGCCGGTGTGAAGCGGCTCTCCACCGAGACGGGCGCGGGCCAGTGGGGCTCGGCACTCGCTCTCGCGTGCCAGCTGTTCGATCTCGAGTGCGTGATCTACATGGTCGGCGCGAGCTACGACCAGAAGCCGTACCGCCGCTCGATGATGCAGACCTGGGGCGCCACCGTGCACCGCTCTCCCAGCGACACCACGGACGCGGGCCGCTCGCAGGCCTCGCACCCCACGGGCTCGCTCGGCATCGCGATCTCGGAGGCGGTGGAGGTGGCCGCGAAGGACGCGGACACGAACTACTCGCTCGGCTCGGTGCTCAACCACGTGTGCCTGCACCAGACGGTGATCGGGCAGGAGGCGATCGCGCAGATGGGCATGGCGGGCGAGGAGCCGGACGTGGTTGTGGGCTGCGTGGGCGGCGGCTCCAACTTCGCGGGTCTGTCCTTCCCCTTCATCCGGCGAGTGCTGCGCGGCGAGGCCAAGACCCGTTTCCTCGCGGCCGAGCCGGCGGCGTGTCCCACCCTGACACGCGGCGCCTACCGCTACGACTTCGGCGACACGGTCGGCATGACGCCGCTCCTGCCGATGTACACGCTCGGCCATGACTTCGTCCCACCACCCGTGCACGCGGGCGGGCTGCGCTACCACGGTGACGCTCCGATGCTGTGCGGCCTCGTGAAGGCGGGCGTGATCGAGGCGCGCGCCTACGCGCAGAACCCGGCGTTCGAGGCGGCGGTGACCTTTGCCCGCAACGAGGGAATCGTGCCGGGACCCGAGCCGGCACATGCCATCCGCGCGGGCGTGGACGAGGCGCTGGCTGCACGTGAGGCCGGTGAGGAGCGCGTGATCCTCATCGGGTTGTCAGGCCACGGCCACTTCGACATGGCCGCGTACGACGACTACCTGGCGGGCAAGCTCGAGGACGTCGAATTTTCGGAGGCGGATATGGAGGCCGCGCTTGCGAGGTTGCCTGAGGCTCCGGCGATCGCCTAGGACGACGTGGCAGAAAATGAGCCCGGATACCGACTGCAGAATCTGCCAGGTCGCCTCGGGTCGGTCCTCATTGCTGCAGTAGGCGCGCGGGCTTCGCCTAGACGGCCGAGTCGAGCAGCTCCGCGTGCTCCGACTCCGGCGGGTAGCCGTAGGCGTAGACGAGCAGTTCCTCGTCGCCGTGGTTCACGCTCTGCAGCGGCGTGCCCGGATCGACCGTTATGACCCCGCCGGTGGGCACCTCCTGCGGCTCGGGCGGGTCGCCCACGTACATCGTCAGCGTCCCGCGCAGCACCACGAACGTCTCCTCCTGCACCGGGTGCCGGTGGCGGCGACCCTTCGCCCCGGGCTCGTAGCGCCATACGTTCCCGCGCACGTGCGCGAAACCGGCGACGTCGCTCAGCTCGGCCACATGCCGCGCGGGCTCATCCGGCTCGTGCGGCCGCGTGATCCACTCGAACGAGTCGGGACGGACGACGCGGAAGCCCACGTCAGTGCTTCCGGCCCTGCTTGCGCTTCCGCTTGCGCGAGGTGCGGCCGGCGCGCTGTGCGGGCATCTCGTCGCCGTCGATGTCGGCAGGCGGCGGCGGAGGCGTGCCTGCGCGCGCCCCATTCGACGATCCCGCGGTCAAGCCGCGACGGTCAGCTGCCGTCGGCCACTTGATCGCCTCGCCGGCCGCCCATGCCGGCCCGCGCCCGCCAGGCCAGCGGTCGTGCAGGATGATCGCGACCGACACGAACCAGAAGAAGAGGAGAAGCTGCGGCGGCCCAAGCGGCAGCAAATACAGCACTCCCGCGATCACACCGATGATGCCCGCGAACGTGCTCAGCAGCCCGGTGCGGATCGCGTTGACATTGGTCATCACCATGCCGAACACGAGCGACAGCCCCGCGATCGGCGTGATGATGTTGAGCGCCTCGGCCGATCCGCCCTTGACGATGTCCTTCGCGTGCTGGTTGGTGTGATTCAGGCCGTTCGCGAACTCCGCCGCGAAGTGTCTGATCACGAACGGCCCGACCGCCGAGGCGATGCCGAACACGATCGGCCCGGCGATGCCGAGGATCACGCCAACGGGAGGCGTCTGCGGCCGCCGGTACTTGGTCGCGCGGTAGAGGTACCAGAGCAGCGCGGCGACGGCGAAGAACGCCAGCATCTGAAGGATGCCGCTCGTTATGTACGCCGACGCGTGCTTGTGCACGGACAGCAGGTAGCCCGCCTCGTTCTTGCTCTTGTCCTTGAGCAGCGGCAGCTGTACGACGAAGCTCGCGAGCACCAGCAGCGCCCCGGCGATGGCCACGACTCCGATGCGCGGACCGAGCCTCGCCTCCCATGCAAGCTGGTCGCCGCCGGCCGGGACCGGCGCCTCGTTGCGCTCCTCTGGCGTCACCGCCACCGTGCGCTCACTCCCCATCGGCCTTGCGTTCGACGGCCGCGGGCGACGGCGGCGGCTCCACCTGCCCTGTGCGCGGCGGGTAGTACTCGTGGTCCACCGGCTCGACGATCCGCGAGATGCGCTCGCCCACCGCGAGCACCACGTTGAGCGCGGGCGACATCAGCCGGATGAGCGTCTCCACATGGGCGCGCGTGCGCCGCTGCTGCGGGGTGAGCTGCGTCATCAGCCGCCCCGTTGGTGGAAGAAGAACTGCGGAAGGGCGGCCTTCGCCACCTCGGCGGTCATCTGCTGGGCGAGCTGAAGGTCGCCCGTGCGCACCGCGAGGTCGTCGAGCGTGACGATGCCCACCAGCTGGTCGCCGCTCAGGACGGGCAGGCGCCGCACGCCGTGCTGGACCATCAGCGCCGCCGCCTCCTCGATGTCCATCTCGCTCTCGCAGGTGATGAGCGGCCGGGTGGCGAAGTCGCGCACCTGCTCGTCGATGCCCACGCCGTCGGCCGCCACGTCGATTGCCAGGTCGCGGTCAGTGATCAGACCCGCGGGGTAGCCGGTCTCGCAGATCACCACGGACCCCACGTTGCGATCCCGCATGAGCTCCCCCACCTCGCGCAGCGTGGCCGAGCAGTCAGCGGTCACGACCGATTCGGTCATCACCTCGCTGATTCGCACCGGTCCGACTATAAACACCGCGCCGCGATCTGGACGCTGCACCTGCACGAAAAGGTGTGTTCGATTGACCTTGAGCCTCCCCCCGCTTACTTTGGACTCATGTCCTACGGGATCAGGCGCCTCGCGGCAGGGGCGATCTCCGTTCTAGCCCTTCTTGTGCTCGCAGCGCCGGCCTCGGCCGCGCGCCCCGACACCACCGGCTGGAGCGAGATCGACAGCTCGCACTTCGCGGTCCACTACCCGTCCGCGGTCGCGGCCGGCGACGCGCAGACCCTCTCGGCGAACCTCGAGTCGGCATATGCCACCGAGGTTGGGTCCTGGGGCTTCGATCCTCCACTCCATGACGACGACTCGCTCGTGGACGTCTACGTGCAGGACACGAGCGGCCATCTCGGCGAGTCCATGCGCGACGACCCCACCGCGAACACCTCGAGCGGCTACATCGTGATCGACCCGACGGCGGTCACGAACGGAGAGACCGCCGCGCACGAGCTCTTCCATCTCCTCCAGTACGCGATCTACGCCCAGGGCTCGAAGTTCCTCAAGGAGGGAACGGCCGAGTGGGCCGGCGCGAACGCTGCCGGCGGCACGAGCTGGCTCTTCACCTACTGGGGCGCGCCCGACCAGTCGCTCGACTGCGTTCCGAGCTCCCCGTGCGGCACGAGCGATCTCTCCTATGCGCGCTGGATCTTCTTCGACTACCTGTCCGAGCACTACGGCCCGGGGATCATCAAGGAGATCTTCCAGAGGGCCGGCGCGCTCGGCGCCGGGAGTGACCCGGCTGCCGACGTACAGGCGATCGATCAGGTGCTCGCCGCACACGGCAGCAGCCTCGGCCAGGCGTTCGACGGCTTCACGGCGGCGAACACCGGCGCCTCCTACACCTTCCCGGGGCTCGCCGGCAGCGGCAGGCTCCCCAACCCGGCGGCCTCCCTGTTCACGGGCGCAGCGAGTGCCGCCCTTCCGGCGCAGACGCTCAGCGTGGACCACCTGGCCGCGAAGTACGTCTACTTCTACAGCGGTGATCCGCGTGTCTCGTCCGCCGGCTGCGGCGCGGCGACGCTGAACGTGACGGTGGACCTCCCAGCCGGCAGCGCATCGGCGCCGAGCGTGTCCGACGCGTTCGGCGTGCAGCAGCTGGCGGTGACCGGCAACACCGCGTCGGCGAGCATCCCGTGGACCAACTGCCCCGGCTCGCTCGCGGCGCTCGGCGTGCCCAACCCCGCCACCACGAGCGCGGCCGATGGCGCGCCGTTCACCGTCCACTCCACGCTCACGATCACGCCGGTCAAGCAGCGCAGCACCGCCGCTCCGCGCATCAAGGTCACGCTCCCGAGGCTCGCGCACATCGCGCGCAGCCGCGCGTTCCTTCGCTTCAACGTCCGCTCGAGTGGCCACGGGATGCTCCAGGTTCTTCTCA
>DATEPK010000094.1:0-8405 GCA_035273245.1 Thermoleophilaceae bacterium | reverse complement strand
GAACTGGTCCGTGTTCCAGGACCTGAGCATCATGCTCAAGACGATCCCGGCCGTGGTCAAGGCCAAGGGCGCCTGGTAGACGAGCCACTCAGCGACGGCGTGGTGACGCTGCGCGCCTGGCGGGAGGAGGACATCCCCGCGGTCGTTGAGATGTGCCAGGACCCTGAGATCCCGCGCTGGACGACGGTGCCGTCGCCCTACACCGAAGAGCACGCGCGCGACTTCGTGCTCCATGGCGTGCCCGGGCGTGACCGTCAGGTTCAGCGGGCGATCGTGGACGCGGACAGCGGCGAGTTGCTCGGGTCGATCGGGTTGTTCTCGAAGGAAGAGGGAGTGGGCGAGGTGGGGTACTGGCTCGCGGCGCACGCCCGCGGCCGGGGCATAGCCACCCGCGCCGTGAAGCTGATGTGCCGCTGGGCATTCGACGAGTTCTCGCTCGCCCGCATGCAGCTCCACACGCTGCCGGGTAACGCGGCGTCCGAGCGAGTGGCGGAGCGCGCCGGCTTCAAGCGCGAAGGCGTGTTGCGGCAGTACGCGGTGATGAAGGGCGAGCGCACCGACATCACGATGTTCTCGCTGCTGCCCGGCGAGCTGTAACTAGCCGCGCTGCCGCTCGCGGTAGGCGCGCGCCTTCGCCCGGTTGCCGCACACCTTCATGCTGCACCAGGTGCGTGAGCGGTTCTTCGACTGATCGAAGAAGGCCCACTGGCAGTCGTCGAGCCGGCACGCCTTGAGGCGCGGCCATGTCTCGTCCGCCATCGAGGTGTAGGCCACGGCGAGGATGCGCGACAGCGCTCCGGGCACGTCGGCCTCGTCGGGCACGAGCTCGGCCCGGCCGCCGGGCGCGAAGGTCACGCGCAGCCGCGACCGTTCCGCGGCGCCGTTGAGGGTGGCCAGCGCGCCGGTGTCAAGCGGCGCGCCGTTGTTCGCCAGAAGCAGGGATCGAAGAGCCTCGCGCACCGCGAGGGCGCTCTCGAGATCGTCCGCGCTCACGGGCGCGCCTGCCGGCAGCAGCTCGCGTTCACCGAGCCATGCGCGAAGCGCGTCGGGGTCGCGCAGCGTCTCGCCGTCCGGCTCGTCCAGCTCGGTCGTGTTGACGAAGTCCTCGATCAGCTTCGCGCCTGCCGGGGTGGGGATGAGCTCTTCTGTCATCCTGATCAAGTCTAGTGCGTTACCTCCTAATTGACTTGGGTGGTGACGCACCTTGGGGAGAAGAGAACTCAACATGGCGAGCCGCTACGACGACGAGCTCTGGGAGCTCGTGCCCGAACTCGGCAATCGCCCGCCTGCGCACATCGTCGCCTTCGTCCACTCGCTGGGAAGCGCGGAGCGCGCACTCGACCTGGGCTGCGGGGACGGCCGGCTCGGTGCCGAGCTCGACGCGCGCCGGCTCGTGGCCGCCGACATCTCGCGCGTGGCGCTCGAGCGGGCGCGCACCAGGCTGGGCACCGAAGCCGAGCTCGTGGAGCTCGAGCCGGACCGGGAGCTGCCGCTCGAGGACACGCAGTTCGACCTCGTGCTGTGCTCGGAGACGCTCGAGCACGTGCGGGACGTGCAGCTCCTGCTCTCCGAGATACGGAGGGTGCTGCGCCCGGGCGGCACGCTCGCGCTCACCACCCCGGCGCACAACAGGATCACGGGCCTGCGGATCCTCGTGCGCGGGTTTGACCGGTGCTTCGACCCGCTCTCGCCCCACCTGCGGTTCTTCAGCAGGCGCTCGCTCACGCGGGTACTCGACGAGATGGGATTTGACGTGCGCTCGATGCGGCGGGAGAAGGGGACGCTGCTCGCGACCGCGCGGCGCTGACTTACTCGCCCGGTGACGGAGAGAGCGCACCCGCCGCCGGCGACTTGGGCGCGTGCGGCTTCGTCTTCACGCCCCGTGCGGCGGCGCTCGCCTGCAGGAACAGCGCCTGCGCGGACTGCTCGAGCGGGTCGAGATAGAGCTCCGCTCGCAGCGCCTGCAGAGCAGCCTGTGGATTGTGCAGGCGGTTGAGCTGGTAGTCCGCCAGCTTCTCCCAGAGCTGCGGGTTGCTCGGCTGCTCGATAACCGCGGCCTCGATCGTGGTGAGAGCGTCCTTCGTGTCACCGCCCGAGTCCTGCACCGCGGCGCGTACGAGGAGAGGCTTGGGGGAGAGCGGGTTGAGGTTGTGGGCGTGGTCGGCCTTGGCGAGCGCCTTCTGGAAGTGGCCCTGAGCGGCGAGCGTGAGGGCGTCCCGCGTTGCCGAGTCCGAGCGCTCCGGCTGGTCCACCGCCCATGCGCAGAGGATCGCGGCGATGGCCACCGCCACGGCCGCGCCGGCTCGCGCCGGGTCCTTCGGCAGGAACCACCCGCGCGCGGTGCGCGGGAGCTGAACTGAGCGACTGGCCACGGGCACGCCCGCTGCGGCGGTGCTCAGCACGGGCAGTGGCCCGCGACCTGCCACGAAGCCGGCGGTGAAGATTCCCAGCACCGCACAGCCGGGCACGAACCACGTCCAGTCGATCGCGGAGTGCAGCCCGAACACGAGGGCGGACAGCGCGAGCGCCGCCACGCCCACACGCTCCGCATCCCACAGCGCCGGGCCCTCCGGCCGCGGCCGCCAGAAGCGCAGGCGCCCGCCCGTTGTCCTGAACACGGCGGCGAACCACGCCAGGGCGAAGGCGATCACCACCACCAGCCCGACAGTGCCGAGGTCCGACATCGTCTGGGCGAAGAACCCGTGCGCGTGACGCGCGACCAGTACGTCCTTGCGGTAGCGAAGCCGCGCGGTGCCGAAGGTGCCGGCGCCAGTTCCGGCCACCGGATGCGCGGCGTAGATGTGGCCGGCGTTGCGCCAGTAGCGCCCGCGGGATGAGGAGGTCTGCGTGAGCCGCTGCGGCCCGCCCGAGGTGGTGGCCGTCTCGCTGGTGAGGTCGTGGAAGCGGTTCGAGATCGTGCCGGTCAGTCCGCGCGAGCTGAACGCCACCGACGTGAAGAGGGCAAGCGGCACGAGGCACGCGCATGCCACCGCGGTCACGCCCACGCGCCGCCGGATACGGAACGACGGTGCCGCGAGGCTCACCCGGAAGCCGATGGCCAGTCCCACCGCGAGCAGCACCAGGACCATCGTGAGGAGCAGCAGCCCGAACTCGCCGGCGGCGCTCTCGCGCACGCTGAGCGGCACCAGGTCCTTCGTGAACGCGTCACGGCTGAGCGCCCACACGATCACGGGCGCGGAGCCCACCACGGACACGCCGAGCACGGCGAGGCTGCGCACGCGCAGCGGCACGAACGCGAACCAGATGATCATCGCCACCACCGCGGCAGCAAGCGCGCCGCGCGAGTAGCTGAGGAAGAGCGCGACGATGAGCAGGCCGAGCAGCGGATAGGCGAGTGCGTTCGCGGGCGCATGGCCCGAGCGCCGGGCGCCGAGCCACACCGCGGGCGGAATCGCCAGAGCCGCCGTCACGCCCACGGCGTTCCAGTAGTCGTACGGCTTGCTGATGCGCGCGTAGATCTCGTCAGGCGCGAGCGTGCCGGGCCAGATGCGCGACGCGAGCGCGTATACGACGATGGCGGTGGCGCCGATCAAGATGCCCTTCAGCAGCACGCTCCACGAGCCCGGCACGAGCCGCGCGAGCGCGATCCCGCCGGCGAACACAACCAGGTAGGTGAGCGTGCGGTTGGCCTCGATCCAGGTGAGATCCGGCGCGATCGACCACAGGAGCGACAGGGTTGTGAGCGCCGCGAGAGCGACGAACGCGAGCAGCGCGAAACCGCCATCGATGCGGTCGCGGCGGCCGTGCACCACAGCCGCCGCGACAAGCAACGCTCCGCCGATGATCAGAAGGATCTCGACCCATGTGAGGGCGGAAAGCTCCGAACCGCCCTTTGCCCCGAACGCAACTCCGGCGAACGCGGCGCCTATTAGGACGCTAGCGCCGGAGGATGCGTAGCGCCGCACCAAAGACCTCGGGGAACCTGCGCCGCAGCGCGACCACGCCGCCGGTGGCGGTGAGCAGCCCAACCGCGATCAGCGCGAGCAGCACGGGCATGGGCACGCTGTTCGCGGCGCCAGCCGTCTTGAAGACGCCGCCGGTGCCGGGCACGACCTTCTCGCCGTGCAGCGAGAGCGAAGGAGCGTTGCCGCTGTTCTTGGCGTGGTTGAGCGCGTTGACGTCACTGGGTGAGACGGTGGAGTTGCCACCGCCGCCACCCCCGGAACCGGGGCCGCCGGTGCCTCCCAGCGGGCCGTTCGAGCTCCCGTGGCTGTGGCCGCCGGAACCCTGCTCCTCGGCCTGGTTGATCACGTCACGGCAGTTGGTGTACTCGTCGACATCGGTCGGCAGCTTCTTCTCTGCCTTCTTGAGATCGCTGAGCGAGTAGTGGTGGTCGAGTTTGCCGTCCTGCGCGCAGTCGCGGATCACCTGCTGCGGGCTGGCCATGGCCGCCTGCGCAGGAACGAGTACGGCCGCAATGGCCACGAGCAAGATCAGCGTGTGACGAATTCGAGGCATAAAAGCAACCTTCCCCTGTCGGGCGACTATCTACACAACCCCCGGGCCGGCGCCATGCGGACGTATTGCGATGACGCGAAAAGAGCCGTGGACGGCCGAACGCTCCTCAGGCTAGCAATCTGCATTCGCTAGGTCCTTTCGGCGGCTGAAAGAGCGCGCCGCATCCCCGTGACCCAGGCAGCGTATGTGAAAGGCGCGACATCCCGCTTTGCGGCCTTGCCGAGCGCTTCGCGAAGTTGCGGATTTTGCGCCAATCCGCGCAATCTCGCGGCCAGCGCGCCGGCGTCGCGCTCGGGCACGACGAGGCCATTTCGCCCGTCCTGCACGAGCCCGCCACGGGCGGCGCCCACGGCGTCAGTGGTGATTACGGGTGTGCCCTGATGCATGGCTTCGTTCACAACCAACCCCCACGGCTCGAGAAAAGTTTCGGTCCGGATCGAGGGGAGCACGAGCACGTCGGCGGCGGCGTAGAGAGCCGGCAGGTGGTCGCGCGGAACGAAGCCGAGGCCCTGCACGTCGGCGGGCTGGCGGGCCACCTCTGCGCGCAGTGGGCCCTCGCCCGCGAGCGCGAGAACGGCGCCCTCGCCGAGGTCCGCGCGGCGCCACGCATCAAGGAGAACGTGCACACCCTTCTCCTCCTCGAGCCGCCCGACGAAGAGGGCGAGGAAGCCGCCGTGCGCGGGCGCGCCCGCCTGGACGCGGGCATGCGTGCGCAGCTCGTCCGAGATCTCCTTGCCGAATTCCTCTACCTCCACCGCCTGCGGCGCCTCGAACACGTTGTGCGAGCTCCCGCGCCGCTCGCTCACGTATGCGCTCACGTGAGGGCCGTAGGTGGCAATCGCGTCCGCGTGTCTGTAGATGTGGCGGAGCGGGAGATAGGAGAGGAGGTGGGCGGGCGTGCGCGGGTGCGCCCAGATCGAGGCCCAGAGCACGAACGGCACGCGCGCGCGCCGCGCCGCGACATAACTCGCGGGGAGCGCGATGCGGCCGCCGAGCCCGCAGATCACCGCTCGGTAGCGGCCTTCCGCCACGCGGCGCGCGGCCTCGAACTGGCCGATCTCGCCATCCGCCCACGCGAGCACCTCGACGTTTGCATCGCTCGCGAGCATCGCGAACGGCTCGCGCCGGTAATCGGTCACGGTGTTCGTGATGAGCGCGGCGGGCTTCAGCGGGGCCCTTCCTCGATCGCCCTCTCATAGGCCTGCACCGTGGCGCGCCCGCAGCGCTCCCAGGAGAACTCGCGCGCGGCGGTGTCCCGGGCTGCCGCGGACAGCTCTGTGAGGCGGGCGCTGTCCGTGAGCAGGCGCGCGACCTCCTCTGCCAGCGCGTCCGGGTCGCGCGGCGGCACCAGCAGCATGCCGGCGCCGAGCCCGGCTATCTCCTCGGGACCGCCCTCGCCCGCGCAGCCGATGGCCGGCAGCCCGCACGCGAGCGCCTCCACGTAGGCCACGCCGAAGGCCTCGTCGAGGCTCGGCATCGCCATCACGTGGCAGCGCGAGAGCTCGCGCAACGCCTCGTCGGGCGGAAGCTGCCCGAGCCAGTCGATCCTGTCCGCCACGCCGAGGTCGTGAGCGAGGCGCTGAAGCGCCGGGCGCTCCGGCCCGTCGCCGATCACCACCCAGCGTGCGTCGGGCACTCTCGCGGTGACGACGGTGAGCGCGTGCAGCACGTCCACGTGACGCTTGCGGCCCACCACATGCCCGAGCGTGGCGATGGTGGGCTCTGCGCGCTTGGCCGGCGGGTCGGCCGGGGCCTCGGCGCCCAGGTGCACGACGCACATCCGCGAGGTCGACCCCGTGAGCGCGGAGCAGCGGATCAGCGTGTCCCGGCTGTTGCAGAGCACGACGCTCGAGCGGCGCAGCACGCCGCTCACGCGGGCGCGCGCCTGCGGTGTCGACACGAGCGGCCCGAGCACGTCGCCGCCGTGCACGGATACCGCGAGCGGCAGCTTCTCCTCCTCGCTGAAGGCGAGCGCCGCCGCCGCCGCGGGAAGCGCGTAGTGCGCGTGGACGAGGTCGAGCGGCCAGTCCGCGTGCAGCTTGGTGAGCGCCCGGCCGAGCGGGGCACGTGCCCAGCGGTCCCACGTGGTGTAGCTGCGCTCGCGCGGCGGGGAGACGAAGCGCACGTACTCCAGGTCGAGCCCGTCGAGGGTGTCATGGCGCGGTTGCGTTGCGGCGCCGGCAAGCGCCCGTCCCAGGCGGCGCGCGGACTTGAACGCGGACACGGGCGGCACCGGCCGCTCCAGCACGAGCACGCGCACCTCCGCGCCGGCATCGCGCGCGGCGAGTGCCTGCCGGTGCGCCCACACGCCCAGGACGGGATCTCGCCGGCGCGGGTAGTACTCGGCCACCACGCACACCCTCATGGCCGCAGCCTCCGGTGGGTCGCGACCGTCTCCTGCGCCTGCGCCGCGCGGACGAACGGCCTGCCACTGAGGAACCCGCGCGCCTCCTCTATCGCATCCTCGTGGCCGTACGCGGTGGCCACCGGCGAGCGCTCGTGACGCACGGGCAGAGCGTCCACGATGCCGAGGCGCCAGCCCCGCTCCCGTGCGAGCGCGGCCCAGTGCAGATCGAGCCCCCAGCCGTAGCGCAGGTCGGGGAACGGCGTGAGCTCGAGCGCGGCGTCGCGCCTGAACGCGGTCACCGGGCCGATCTCGACGAAGCGCGTCTCGCGCGCGAGCGAGCCGCCGCGCCGGCGCGTCACGCGCCAGGCAGCGTGGCTCATCAGCGTCTGAGCCGGCTGCGCGAGCGCGAGGTCGAGGCGCTCGGCGACGCCGAGGAAGCGGTCGAGAAAATGCGGCGGGAGCTCCACGTCGTCGTCGAACACAAGCAGCCAGTCGAAGCTGCCTTCGCCCTCGAGCAACGTGTTGAGGTTCTGGAACTTGCCGCCGCCGAGGTCGGTTCCCGCGGTGTCGGCGGCGAGGGGGGATAGCGCCGCGCCGGTGGAGCCGAGGCGCAGGCGCAGGTCGTGGCGCGTGCGCCGGAGCTCCTTCACGGCCGCTTCGACCTGCGAGCTGTCCGGCCTGTACACCGACAGCGCGAGGACAGTTCGCCGCGGCACCTCCGCGGCTGCGCGGTCGAGTGCGCGAGCGGCTGCCCGGGCGCGGAGGTCGAGCAGCGCATCGCCCAGCCGCCGCGACAGCGTTCGGCGGACGCCGGCGACGTGCCCCGTCTCGCCGGAGAGGAACTCCTCGGGCTCGGGCGCCGTCACCGGCCGCGCACCGCCTGCAGGGTTCGTCCCGCGGAGTGGGCGCCCATCACGAGGCCCTGCGGGCAGCCGCGGCGGAGCGTGTGCCAGCCGCAGCCCGCGAGCGTGACCAGCTCGCGCGAAAGCGGCGGCTCCACGCCACGGCGCTCGTCGTACGCGCGCAGGTTGCGCCCGCGGAAGTAGGCACTGCGCATGAGTGAGCGCAGGCGCGCGTCGTCTCCCACGCGCCTGTGGTCGAGCCCGGCGGCCGCGAGGTACATCACCTTGCCGCCCTTCGCGCGCAGGCGGCGAAGCCATTCCTCCTCGTCGCCGCCGGTGGGGAGCGACTCGTCGAACTCGCCCACGCGCCCGAAGGCGGAGCGCCGCACGAGCATGTTCGCGCTCCACACGAGCTGGGCCTCGCGGTCCTTTGGGCCGAGGTCGAGCGTTGTGATCGGCGGGAGCTCGCGGCCGCAGGCGCGTGGCGCCGGTCCTTCCAAGCGCGCGCGGATCGGGCCGCCGAAGGCCTCGACGTCCGGATACTGCGAGGCGCCCTCCACCATCGCGTTCAGCCAGCCGGGGGGCGCGTACACGTCGTCGTCCACGAGCGCGATGAGCCCGGAGGACGCTGCGCGCACGCCCTCGTTGCGCGCCGCGTTCACGCCGCGGGCGTGGCCGAGGCGGATGTAGCGCGCTCCGGCGCGGTGAGTCACGGCCAGCGTGTTGTCCACCGACCC
>DATEPK010000093.1:0-4503 GCA_035273245.1 Thermoleophilaceae bacterium | reverse complement strand
TCGACGGCGGTACCGCACCAGGTGCACTTCAGTTCGCTCGTCACGTGTGCTGGGTAGAGTCCAGAGGCCGATGGCTGACGCGCGAATTATCGTGCTCGAGGGCGACGAGACGGGCCAGGAGCTGCTCGAGCAGTCGATCCGGGTGCTCGATCCGAGCGTGACTCAGGTGGACGTCGAGCTCGAGCATTACGACCTCTCCCTGGACAACCGCCGGTCCACGAACAACGACGTGGTTCATTCAGCCGCGCGGGCGATGCATGAGGCGGGCTACGGCATCAAGGCCGCCACGATCACGCCCGAGGGCAGGGACGACGTGGGCAGCCCGAACCGCATTCTCCGCGAGGAGATCGACGGCAAGGTGATCATCCGTACCGGGCGCAGGATCCCGGGGGTCACGCCGATCGCGGGCGTGCACTATCCGATCTCCGTGGTGCGGATGGCGGTGGGCGACGCGTACGGCGCCGAGCAGTGGCGCGAGGGTTCCGATGGCGACGAGATCGCCTACCGGACCGAGCGCATCTCGCGCAGCGTCTGCCGCGCCGTGGCCGAATACAGCTTCCGCACCGCGAAGAAGATCCACGGGCGCGTGTACGGCGGGCCCAAGTGGACGGTCTCGCCCGTGTACGAGGGGATGCTGAAGGAGGAGCTCGACGACGCGTCCGAGCGGCATCCCGAGGTGCCGTACCAGCCCGTGCTGATCGACGCAACGTACGCGGGGCTCGTGTCGGGCGCGGCGGACGCGCCGCTCGTGATTCCCGCACTGAACCGCGACGGCGACTGCCTCTCCGACTTCGTCCTGCCGCTGTTCGGCTCGATCGCGGGTGCAGAGTCCGTGCTGCTGTCGTTCGACGACGAGTACGAGACCTGCGTGGTGATGTCCGAGGCGCCCCACGGCACGGCGCCGGCGCTGCTCGGCAAGAACATCGCCAATCCGATGGGCATGATCATGGCCGGGGCGGCGGTGCTGCACTACATCGGCCAGGCCGGGAACCGCTCGGCGGACCTCGCTTCGCGCGCGATCTACGAATCGGTGCTCGAGGCCACCGCCACCGGCGTGCGGACGCCCGACCTCGGCGGGCATGCCACCACGTCCGAGTTCACCGACGAGGTGATCTCGCGCACGCGCACGAAGATCGACATCTGGACCTCGCTCGGCTCAACCGTTTGAGCTCACGTACGGCTCGAGCTTCGTCCTGATGTCGTCTGGCATCGGCCGCTTGTTCGTCGTGCCGGCGTCTACGAACACGTAGCGCACCTCGCCCTCCACGAGGATTTCGTCCTCGCGCATGACGTCGATCCGGGTGGTCATCCCGGTGTTGCCGAGGCGCGTGACCCACCAGTGGAGGTCGACCTCGTCGTCGAAGCGGGCGCCCGAGCGGTAGCGCGCGCTCGCCTCGGCCACCACCATGTCCACTCCCGCGTCGATGATCGCGTTGTAGGGCAGGCCGGCCCCGCGCAGCGCCTCGGTGAACACGTCGTCGAACCAGGAGAAGTAGTGGCCGTTGAACACGACGCCCTGCTGGTCGCACTCGCGGTAGCGGACGCGGAGCCGGTGGACGTGTCGCTCGGGCATTCGGCCGCGGAGGGTACCGGCGCCCACCCCGCCCAACTTTTTCCGTCCGACCCCCTGCGTACCTTTCCGAACACATGTTCCCCGCCTCCCGCATCCCGCGTCCCCTGCTCCGCGCGCTCGACGTAGCGGTGGAGTTCGCCACTCTTGGAGAGGTTCGGCTCGAGTCAGGCTGGGAGGAACTTGCCTGGTTCGAGGACGAGGGACTGCGGAGCGAGTGGTTCCGCGAAGACTCGCCTCCCGCCCCGCGCTCGCAGCTACCCCGCGCGCGAGCGCCCTTCGAGCCCGTCACCCCCGCGGGTCGTATGGCGCTGGAGGCAGCGAATGCAGCGGAACGTGCGTCAAGGCCGCCCGTGTGCTCCGGAGCAAGGGGCGCACGGGCAGCCGAAGGCGCCTCGCGGCCGTACCGTCGGGTGCGGGAGGGCTCGGTCGAGCCGCAACCGCAGCCGTGCCTCTGGCAGGGCTGAACTCAGCCCGGGCGCCGCGATAGCGCTCCCGCGTCCTCGTCTAGGCCCCAGCTGTGAAGAAGCACCGCGTTGGCCACCGCGACCACGGCCAGCGCCGCACCGAGCAGCGGCGCGTTGACCGCCACGAGGGCGGCCGCGCCCAGCGCCAGCACCGCCAGCTCCAACGCCCATCGGATCGGCGGATCGAGGCGCCTGTTGGCGTTTGGCGCCAGGAGCATGCCCCACAACGCCGCGACCGCCAGCGGGGCGGCGATCGCGACGACGACGTTCACGAAGGCGCTGGCGCCCACACGCGAGCCCCAGTAGGCGACCGCGGCCAGCACACAGAGCTCGAGCGCGAAGCGCAGCGCCAGGTTGGCGGCCTTCATGGCGCTCACGACGATGGGCGGAGCGCCGACGTCATGACGCGGCCGACGTCTCCTCCTCCGCGTCCGCCGCGGCAGGGTCGTAGGTGCCGAAGCTCCAGATGTTGCCCTCGGGGTCCTTCGCGGAGTAGTCCCGCGAGCCGTAGTCCTGATCCTCTAGCTCGCGAACGATCGTCGCGCCGGCGGTCTTCGCACGCGCGTAATGCGCGTCGGCATCGTCCACGACCACGTAGGTCCAGCCCTGCCCGGCGTGAGGCCCCCAGGCTCGTTCGTCGCTCTCGGTACTGAGCATCACCATCCCGTTGCCGTGCGCGAGCTGAGCATGTTCGACGCTCCCGTCCTCAGCCTCGTAGACGGCGTGGCGCTCGAAGCCGAAGGCCTCGCAGAGGAACTGGATCGCCGCCTGCGCGTCCCGGTAGCGCAGGACCGGATAGAGGTTCTTACGCGCCTGGTCCATCGCCATGTCCTTTCGTTCGACTTGGGCGCAGGGTAGCCGCGACCAACCTCCGCATCAGGGTGCTCGCGCTTGACTGCCCCTGGCGCGGTCAGGCCGCCTCGCGCCACTCCTGCAGCTGCTCCCGGAACCATCTGATCGGCTCCGGGTTCTTGCCCTCCGTCGATCCGTCGAGCTCGACGAACTTCAGGAACAGGTCGGGATGGTCCAGGCGGGACATGAGCTCTTCGAGCCGCTTGCGGTCCAGGCGTCCGGTGCGCTTCATCTTGCGCCAGATCCCATACGGGCGATCGTGCAGTTCGATGGCGGTGAGGAGGGTCTCGTCATCTGTGTAGCGCTCGGCGAAACGGCGTGCACGCATGGCGTGATGGTTCTCGCCGGTGCGTGGCCGCCACTCCTGCACCTTGTTCTTGAACGAGTCATGGACCAGGGTGATGAAGCGGAGCCATGCGCGCTCGTCGCCCTGCACCCCCGATGCCTCGAGGCGCTCGAGCAGATCGGCGACGTGAGCCCCGATGGTCCCTTCGGGATGGGCCTTCCGCGGCTTGCCCCAGGCGAGGCCCTCCAACAGCTCCGGGTCCTCCACCAACCGTCGCTCGAGCTCGTTCTCGGGCGTGAACCCGGGGATCAGCTCCTCTGCGCGCATGCCGGGAAGCTACCCGGCGCGGAGGCGAGACCATCACGCGCCTCGGGCGCCTACCTCACTGGGCGGCTTTTTCTCGCTCGCTCAGGAGCTCTGCGGCCCAGCTGGAGTCCCGCCGCGCGAGGACGACCCGTGTCTCGCCGTCGTCGCCGTACGCCACGAAGTGGGCGCGGTCTTCTGCTGTGCCGGGCCGATCGTCCACCAGCACGAGACTCAGCTCGCTGTAGACCCAGCCGGGCTTCTCCGTGGCAAGCGCCTGGCGCGCCGCGCTTTCCATCACCGCGCGATCCCAGCCCTTGTCAGCCGCTCGCGCCTGCTCGAGCGCGCGATCCGCTTCCGCGAGGTGCCGGTCGTAGTGGTGACCGTGATGGGTCCGCCGGCGCGCGGCGCCGAGAAAGCCGCCGAGCAGCAACAGGAGCACCACGCCGGCGATGACGATGAGGACGATTCCGAGGGTCGACATGCCGCCAAGTCTATGTGCGAGCGCAGGAGCGCCCATGGGGGCGCCCACCCAACTACCGGACCGCTTGCCCCGATCAGGCACGAGAACGCGAACGAGCCGCCCGAAGGACGGCTCGTTCGTGAATTAACTCGGCGGCGACCTACTCTCCCAGGCCCGCGAGGGCCAAGTACCATCGGCGCTGAGGGGCTTAACTGCTCTGTTCGGAATGGGAAGAGGTGTTTCCCCCTCGCTATGACCACCGAAAACTGACGAGACCAGTCCTCGGCGGACCCTCAAAACTGCACAGTTGTAGCCAAGCAACGGGTATCAAAAATCCGTCAAGCCCTCGAAGCATTAGTACCGATCAGCTAAACGCATTACTGCGATTACACCGTCGGCCTATCAACGTGGTGGTCTTCCACGGCTCTTACTCTCTCTAGGAGATGGGAGAACTCATCTCGAGGTGGGCTTCCCGCTTAGATGCCTTCAGCGGTTATCCCGTCCGGACGTAGCTAACCTGCAGTGCCCTTGGCAGGACAACAGGTACACCAGAGGTCCGTTC
>DATEPK010000092.1:0-5099 GCA_035273245.1 Thermoleophilaceae bacterium | reverse complement strand
AGCCGGATCATCAGGTAGCCCACCATGATCAGCGCGGGCGCCACCGCCGGGTTGATCGTGGCGCCGTGGTACTGGAGCGACTGCCCGACCATCGAGATGATCGGGACGAAGAAGATCGCCAGGCCGAACAGCGCCGCGACCACGAGGCCGGCCAACCCCGTGCGCGCGCCCTCTGACACACCCGCTCCGCTCTCGACATAGGTTGTGACGCTCGACACGCCCGCAACGCCGCCCACGGCGGCCGACGCGGAGTCCACGAGCAGGACGCGCTTGATCCCCGGCAGGTGCCCATCCTCGTTGAGCAGGCCACCCGACCCGCCCACGGCCACGACGGTGCCGATCGTGTCGAAGAAGTCGCTCATGAAGAGCGCGAAGATGGTGGGGATCAGCGCCACCGCCAGCGCGTCGCGGATGTTGTGCCACGCGAGCGAGTCGCCCACCGTGGAAAACGAGCCCGCCCCCGGCCACTCCGCCACGGCACTCGGCCCGTGCAGCACGCCGAAGATCAGGCCGAGCACCGTGCTCGTGAGCACGCCGATGAGGATCGAGCCGCGGATGTTCCGCGCGCTCAGCACGGCGGCCGTGAGCACGCCGGCCAGGGCGATGAGCGGCGGTCCGGCCGTGAGGTCGCCGAGCGCGATGCCCGTGGCAGGGTCGTTGATCACGATGCCGCCCTCGCGCAGGCCCACGAGCGTGATGAAGAGCCCGATGCCCACGCCGATGGACAGCTTCATCGACAGCGGGATCGCCCTCATGATCGCCTCGCGCAGTCCCGCCAGCACGAGGATCAGGGCGAGCACGCCTTCGAGCACGATGCATGACATGCCCACCGGCCAGGCGACCTTGCGGCCGAGGATGATGTCGAACGCCACCACGGCGTTCAGCCCGAGGCCGGTGGCGAGCGCGAACGGGTAGTTCGTGAACACCGCCATCGCCAGCGTGGTGACGCACGCGGCGAGCGCGGTGGCCACGGCCACACCCTTGAATGGCACGCCGGCGGCGGACAGGATCGCCGGGTTGACGAAGAGGATGTAACACATCGTCAGGAACGTGCTGAGGCCGCCCAGCAGCTCCACTCGGACCGTGCTGCCGCGCTCGCTGACACCGAAGCGGCGGTCGAGGAACGGGCGGCTGCGCGTCGGTACGGTGGTGGCCTCCATCCGGCGCGAATCTACAGGTTGGCGCGGCCGGTAGCCTGCCGCGCGATGCCATCCGAGATCTTCCGCCCGGGCCTGCTCGAGGGCCAGGTGATAGTCGTGACCGGCGGGGGCTCGGGACTCGGCCGCGCGACGGCGATCGAGCTGGCGTCGCTGGGCGCGCAGGTGGTGGTGGCGGGGCGCAGACGCGAGCCGCTCGAGGAGACCGTCGAGCTCTGCGAGGGCGAGTGCGAAGCCGTGGTGTGCGACATCCGCGAGGAGGACCAGGTGGACGCGCTCGTGGACGGCGTGCTCGAGCGCCACGGCCGCATCCACACGCTCGTGAACAACGCGGGCGGGCAGTTCATGTCGCCTGCTGAGGACATCAGCCCGAAGGGCTTCCGCACCGTCGTCAGGCTCAACCTCGAGGGCACGTGGCTGATGACCCAGGCGGTGGCGCGCAAGTCGATGATCCCGAGTGGGGGAGGGAAGGTGATCAGCGTGACGCTGTCGCCGCACCACGGCCTGCCCGGTATGGCCCACTCCTCGGCGGCGCGCGCGGCGGTGGAGAACATGATGCGCGTGCTGTCGATCGAGTGGTCGCGCTTCGACATCAAGTTGAACGCGATCGCGAGCGGCCACTTCGAGACCGACGCGATCCAGAAGTACCCCGAGCCAGTGAAGGCCGGCGTGGCGCAGACGGTCCCGCTCGGTCGCATGGGCCGCCCGATCGAGCAGGCGTGGCTCGTTGCCTACCTCGCCTCACCCGCCGGCGACTACTACTCGGGCGCGATCTTCACCATCGACGGCGCGCGTGACAACTGGCTCGGCCCGTGGCCGCCGGTGGGCCTTGCTGACGAGAGCGGGAAGCCGCTGGCAGAGGAGCGGCGTCCGAAGTCGGAAAGCTGACTGCCCGCTGGCGCTTTTGCGCCATCCGGCTTAGGTTCTGGCGCAGGTACTCGCTCTTGGCCCGGCGCTACACCCTCATCGTCTTCCTCTCGCTCGCCGCTGCGGCGCTGCTGCCATGCGCAGCGCAGGCGGCGTTCCCAGGAGTGAACGGCCGCATCCAGTTCTCGCGCGGCTCGAACACCGATACGGCGCACATCTACTCGATCGACCCGAGCGGTCACAACGAGCGCCAGCTCACGTTCGGGCTCAACGCACTCGACGAGGATGGCTCCTGGTCCGCCGACGGAACCCGGATCGTCTTTCAGCGATGCAGCGACACCAGCTTCACGTCCTGCGGCGTCGTCGTGATGAACGCCGACGGCAGTGGCGGCGTGACCCTCACGCCGATCGACGCGGGCAACATCGACGACTACCCGGTGTTCTCCCCGGACGGATCGAAGATCGCGTTCATCCGGCAAACCAGCCCCACTTCCTGCTGCGACGTGATGGTGATGAACGCCGACGGCAGCGATGCTCACTCGATCCGGACGATGTACAGCAGCACGACTGTGGACGGACCGTCGTGGTCGCCGGATGGCACGCGCATCGCCTACATCGATCCGACCGGCAGCCTCGCGGTTACGAACGCGGACGGCAGCGGAACGCCTTTGCCGCTTCACTCTCCCTCGAGCGGCTACGACGAGACCTCCGACTGGTCTCCGGACGGTTCGCGGATCATCTTCACGGCGGCTGACCCGAGCAACAGCAGCTACTACCGCATCTGGTCGGCCCCCTCCGACGGAAGTGCGCCCGCCACCGAGCTCGACCCGAGCGGCGATCCCGTTTCAGAGGACGAGCCCAGCTTCTCACCCGATGGCACGAAGATCCTCTTCGAGCGCTACGACCCGGCAACTCAAGATGAGCCGATCTACATGGAGAACGCCGACGGGTCCGGCGCCGTGCGCGTTACCGGGGAGGATGACTATGCATACCGGGCCACGTGGCAGCCGCTTCATCCCGCGCCGCCTCCGCCAGCGCCTCCCGCCCCGCGTCCGGCATTCGCCGGCATCTCACTCGTCACCCACGCGCTCACGGTGAGCTCGAAGGGCGTCGCCGTGATCAGCGAGAGCTGCCCCGCCACCACGAACGGCTCCTGTACCGGCACGCTCACCCTCAAGACGGCAGGTCCGGTGGCGGCGGTCGCAAAGCACCGCAAGGTCAAGCGGCGCATCGTCACCCTGGGGCGCGGGAAGTTCTCCATCCCGGCGGGTCAGACCGCGAAGGTGCGCGTGCGACTCACGAAGACTGCCTTCAAGGTCCTGCAGTCGAACCGCAAGCTGCGCGTGCTTGCCACGGTGGTCTCGCACGACGCGAGCGGAGCGGCGAAGACGACTTCGGCCAAGCTCACGCTCCGGGCGCCGAAGGCGCGGAAGAAGAGGAGGAGTCACCGATGAGCGTGCGCCGCCTCTTGCCGCTCTGCGCGCTGGTCGGGCTGGTCGCGCTGGGCGGCTCCCCCGCACAGGCTGCATATCCCGGCGTGAACGGCAACCTGCTTTTCAGCAGGACCGCGGCGAGCTTCAACACATCGCACCTTTACACCGTGGGGGCCGATGGCAGCGATCCCTTCGAGCTCCTCTCGGAGCCGACGTTCGACGACGACGCCTCCTACTCGCCGGACGGTTCGCGCGTGGTGTTCGAGCGATGCGACAACAACTGCGGCATCGCCATAGCCAATGCAGACGGCTCGAACGTGCAGCAGCTCACCCCAGACGACGGCAGCACGCACGCCACCGACGATTACCCGGCCTTTTCACCCGACGGCTCGAAGATCGTCTTTGGGCGCCAAGGCTCGGGCGCGTCGGAGATCTGGGTGATGGGCTCGGACGGATCGGACGCGCACAAGATCCTCGACGGGGACGCCACGCGCAACCTGCAGGCCCGCTTCTCGCCCGATGGCTCCAAGATCGCCTACATCGACGCGAGCGCCGCGGTCGCGGTGGCGAACAGCGACGGCAGCGGATCGCACGAGATCGACGTCCCGCCGTCCGGTGCGGACGAATTCCCGGACTGGTCGCCGGACGGGTCCAGGCTGGCTTTCACGCGCTCGGACTCGAGTGCCAGCATCTGGGTGGTCCCCTCCGACGGGAGCGCGGCGGCAGTCCAGCTGATGGACCCCGGCAGCGGCATGAACGACTCGGAGCCCGCCTTCTCGCCGGACGGCACGAAGATCGCGTTCGAGCGCTATCCCGACGGCGACGACGTCCAGTCGATCTACGTGGCAGGCGCGGATGGCAGCGGCGCCACGCGGGTCACCTGTGAGGACTGCTGGGACTTCCACGCGGAATGGCGGCCCCTGCATCCCGCGCCTGTGCCACCACCACCCGCGCCGCCCGTTTCTCCGCCCGCGTTCGGGGGCGTGAAGCTCGCGGTGGCCCGGATCACGGTTCCGGCGAGCGGCGTGATCCGCATCGCCGAGAGCTGCCCGGCGTCCGCCAAGAGCAGCTGCACCGGCACGCTGACGCTGAAGACCGCGGGCGCCGTCGTCGCGAAGAGCAAGAAGAAGCGCGGGCGCGTGCTCACGCTCGGCAAGGCGCACTTCTCGATTCCCGCCGGCAAGACTGTGAAGGTGAAGCTCCGCATCTCGAAGGCGGGGATGAAGCTGCTTCGCTCACATAAGACGCTCAGAACCGTCGCGCGCGTGGTTTCACACGACGGCAGCGGCGCCTCCAAGTCGAGCACCGGCCGGCTGGTTCTCAAGGCGCCCAAGCAGCGCAAGCACCACCACTAGCCAGCGCGAGACTCGTCACACAGGGGTTGCGCCGCGCCGCCCTGGCGGAGATGCTGGGCGCATGGCTCGAATAATCGTTCTCGGCGGGGGCGTGTGCGGACTCGCCGCCGGCATCATGCTGGCGCGCGACGGTCACGAAGTCACGCTGCTGGAACGCGACCCGGCGCCCGTGCCGAAAACGCTCGACGAGGCGTGGCAGCAGTGGGACCGGAGCGGCGTCAGCCAGTTCCGGCTGGCGCACTTCCTTCACGCGCGCGCGAGCGACGTGATCGCGCGCGAGTTCCCGG
>DATEPK010000091.1:0-4258 GCA_035273245.1 Thermoleophilaceae bacterium | reverse complement strand
CTGGCCGCCAGCTTCTACGGGCGCACCAAGCGCTTCATGGAGCAGCTCACCGCGTACGCGGCCCGCCACGCGGGCGCGCACCGCGCGGCCGTCCGCTTCGTGAACGTGCTGTCGAGCGCGGGCAGTGCATCAGACCTCTTCCTCAGGCAGGCGCGCGCGGACGTGCCGCTCACCGTCACGGACACCGGCATGGTGCGCTACTGGATCACGATGTCGCACGCGGCCACGCTCGCCGCGCACGGCGCGCTGCTCGCGGGAGAGGGCGTGATGCTCGCCGGACCCGCGGATCCCGCAATGCTCACCGTGGGCGAGCTGGCCGAGCGGATCTGGACCGGCGCCGGCCACGACGACGCGCCCGCGATCGACCTCGTGGGAATCCGCCGCGGCGAGACGCTCACCGAGGAGCTCACCGCTCCGGGCGAGGAGCTGGGTGAGGAGAGCCATCAGGGCATCGCGCCGATCTACGGCGAGATACCCACCACAGCGCCCGCGTGGGTGACCGAACGCCTGCCCGCCACCGGCGGCCGCGAGGAAGCGCGAGCCGTGTGGCTCGAGGCGATGCGGCGGCCGGGCCTGCTGATCCCTACGGCGCCCCGCTAAGCAGCGGCCGGCGCCGCGCTCAGCTGGGGGTAGAGCGGGTAGCGCTCCGCCAGCGCGCGGGTGCGCTCGCTCAGCTCGGCGACCTCGGCCTCGCCCCACTGCGACGCCGTGAGCGCCTGCGCGATCACCTTGCCGATCTCATGGAAGTCCTCCACCTGCAGGCCGCGCGTGGCGAGCGCCGGCGAGCCGATGCGCAAACCGGACGACACGGCGGGCGGCCGCGGATCGAACGGCACCGCGTTGCGGTTCACAGTGATGCCGATCTCGGCCAGCCGGTCCTCGGCCTGCTGCCCGTCGAGCTCCGACTCGCGAAGATCGGCCAGCACCAGGTGAACGTCGGTGCCGCCGGTGAGGACGTTGATGCCGCCGGTGAGCATCTCCTCCGCAAGCGCGAGCGCACCCTCGCGCGTGCGCCGCTGCCGCTCACGGAACGCCTCGGATTGCGCGATCTTCAGCGATACCGCCTTGCCCGCGATCACGTGCATCAGCGGCCCGCCCTGCTGTCCCGGGAACACCGCCGAGTTGATCTTCTTCGCGTGCTCCTCCTTGCAGAGGATCATGCCGCCGCGCGCGCCACCGATCGTCTTGTGGATCGTGGTGGTGACCACGTCGGCGTGCGGCACCGGATTGGGGTGCTCCCCCGCGGCCACGAGACCAGCGAAGTGGGCCATGTCGACCATCAGGTACGCGCCCACGGAGTCCGCGATCTCGCGGAAGCGGACGAAGTCGAGCTGGCGCGGATACGCGGACCAGCCTGCGAGCAGCAGCTTGGGCTTGTGCTGCTCGGCGAGCTGCGCGACCTCGTTCATGTCGAGCCACGAGTCCTCCTCGCGCACGCCGTAGGGAACGATGTCGTACAGCCGGCCCGAGACGTTGAGCTTCATGCCGTGCGAGAGATGGCCGCCGTGGTCGAGCTTCATGCCCATGATGCGGTCCCCCGGCTCGAGCAGCGCGTGGTACACGGATGCGTTCGCCTGCGCGCCCGCGTGCGGCTGAACGTTCGCGTGCTCGGCGCCGAAGAGCTCCTTCGCACGGTCGATCGCGAGCTGCTCCGCGACGTCCACGTACTCGCAGCCGCCGTAGTAGCGCTTGCCCGGATAGCCCTCCGCGTACTTGTTCGTGAGCACAGAGCCCTGGCAGTCGAGCACCGACTGGGGCACGAAGTTCTCGGAGGCGATCATCTCGAGCGTGGTCTCCTGGCGCCGGAGCTCGTTCTCGAGCACCTCGGCGATCTCCGGGTCCACGTCGGACACGTGCTTTGTGAAGTAGCCAGGCGGCAGGTCCGTCACTTCTCTGCTCCTCTGTTCGGCGGCGGCGCGGCGAACTCTGACGGTATCAGCGAAGGCGGCAGACTTAGAGGCGATGAGTGTGCTCGACGCTGTGAAAGGCTGGGGCTCGACGGCCGAGGAGCGGGGCGAGAAGCTCGCCTGCGACGACCTCGTGCCCGACCCGAAGCTGATCCTGCTGAGGGCGGTCGACATCGACGCGCCGCGACCGCTCGTGTACCGCTGGCTGTGCCAGTTGCGCTACGCGCCGTACAGCTACGACCTGATCGACAACCTCGGCCGCCGCAGCCCGCAGGAGCTCACGCCGGGCGCGGAGCGGCTCGAGCTCGGGCAGCGCATGGTGGCCATCTTCAAGCTCGCCCACTTCGAGCCAGACGAGCAGCTGACGCTCGAGTCGCGCAGCCGGCTGCTGGGCCACGTGGCGCTCACCTACCTGGTGCGGGACCGCGGAGCCGACGCGTCGCGGCTTGTCCTTCGCATCGCGTGGGGCCCGCCGCGCCTGCCCGGCGCGCGGCAGGCGCTGGCGCTGGGCGATTTGGTGATGTCACGCCGCCAGCTTCTCAACCTAAAGCGGCTGGCCGAGCGCGACGCGCACCGACTCGGCGTCTAGCGCGCCCTCGCGCAGCACCGCGTACTCGCCGCTCTCCTCGTAGCCGCTGAGGTCGATCACCGTCGAGGGCGTGCCGGGCAGCTCTCCGCCGTCCACCACGAGATCCACCGCCTCGCGAATGCGCTTGGCCACGTCCCCAACCCTGCGGGCGTCCGCACCGCCGCTCGGGTTGGCGCTCGACTGCATCACGGGCCGCTCGACATCTGCCAGCAATGGCACGTCCGGCACGCGCACGCCGAGGCGCTCCGGCGCGGGCCCGCAGGCGAGCGGGAAGAGACGGTCCGGGTTCGGAACGATCAGCGTCACCGCCCCCGGCAGCAATCGCTCGAAGGCACCGCGCGTGCGCGGCCCAAGCGACGGCAGCGAGCGGAGCGCCGGCTCGAGCTGGAAGAACATCACCGCGGCCGGCTTGTCCGGCGCCCTGCCCTTGATCTCATACAGCCGCCGCACCGCCGCCTCCGACTCAGGGTCGCACGCCAGCCCGTACACCGTGTCCGCCGGAAAAAGCGCCACGCCCCCATCCGCGATGCAGCGCTCGAACTCGTTCACGGCACGCGTCCCGCCGTCACGCGCTCGCGGCCCGCGAGGTCGCGGTGCGTCTCCGCGGCGCCCAACATCGCGCGCACGGCGGCCGCCTGCGCAGGCGCGTGCTCGAGGGCAACGAGCGTGCCGGCCGGCGCCTGCTCCACGAGCGCGCGGATCGCATCGAGCCCGTCCTCGCCGGACACGAGCGCCTCACGCGGCTCGTAGCGCGTGATCTCGGGCGCAAGCGTTCGCCACTCGTCCTCGCGCACGTAGGGAAGGTTGGCGAGCACCATGTCGTAGTCACCGCGCGGCAGGCCGGCCGCGACGGACACCGGCACGTCGAGCCCGAGCGCGGCGGCGTTCGCGCGGGCCACATCGACTGCATCTGGAGAAGCGTCCGACGCGCTCACGAAAAGGTCCGGCCGCTCGTGCTTCAGCGCAAGCGCCACAGCGCCCGAGCCGGTGCCCACGTCATGCACCCGCGCACCCGCCGGCAGCGGCAGCGCAAGCTCCACCAGCAGCTCGGTCTCCGGCCGCGGGATGAGCACGCGCCGGTCCACGCGCAGGTCGATGTGCCGAAAGCCCTTGAGACCGACTATGTACGCCACCGGCTCGCGCGCCACCCGCCGCCGCACGAGCTCCATCGCCCGGCGCGACGCTGCCGGCTGCAACCCGCCGTCTGCGTCGATGAACAGCTGCTCGCGCCCCACCCCCATTGCGTGCGCGACGAGCAGCTCGGCGTCGAGCCGCGGCGTATCGCAGCCCGCGGCCCTCAGAGCGTCCTCCGCCGCGGACAGCGCGTCCCGCACCGGCGCCACGGCGCCCGGCATCACACCTCCAGCTTGCGCCGCTTCTCGTCGGCCTCTAGCGCGGCGGTGAAGTCGTCGAGCTCTCCCGCGAGGATCGCCGGCAGGTTGTTCTTCGTCACGCCCACGCGGTGATCGGTCACGCGGTCCTGCGGGAAGTTGTAGGTGCGGATCTTCTCCGCGCGCGCGGCGGTGCCGACTTGTGACTTGCGCTCCGCCGACACCTCCGCCTGCTGGCGCTCGAGCTCCTGCTCGTACAGCCTGGCGCGCAGCACGCGCATCGCCTTGTCGCGGTTCTGGAGCTGCGACTTCTCGTCCTGCATCGACACGACGATCCCCGATGGCTTGTGCGTGATCCGCACGGCCGAGTCGGTGGTGTTCACGGACTGCCCGCCCGGTCCAGAGGAGCGGTACACGTCGATCTGCAGGTC
>DATEPK010000090.1:0-3927 GCA_035273245.1 Thermoleophilaceae bacterium | reverse complement strand
AGCAAGGGCGACCCGCCCGATCCCGGGCCGCCCTCATCTGTATGACGCCGCGGGCTCCCGGAAGCTTCCGCTCTCGGCACGGCGCCTGCCCGTGACGACCGCACGTGCGCCGCGAGCCGGCACCAGCGTGATGTGCTTCATGCGCACCGGCTCCGGCTCGGGCCGGTCGGCGCGCAGGTCGAGCTCGGCCAGGATGGTTCGCAGCACCGTCTTCATCTCGAAGGTGGCAAAGGCAGCGCCGAGGCAGCGCCGCGTGCCTCCCCCGAAGGGGATCCACGTGTACGGCTCGGGCTGGCCATCGAGAAAGCGCTCCGGGCGGAAGTCGCGCGGCGAGGGCCAGTGGGACTCGGAGCGCTGCACCACACCAACTCCCGGCATCACGGTCACGCCCGCCGGCAGCGTGTAGCCGGCCACCTCGACGGGCTTCTTGAGCTTGCGGGCCACGTCGAAGATCACCGGCCTCACGCGGAGGATCTCCTTCACCACGGCGTCGAGGTACGCGTCCTCGCCGGCGTCGATCTCCTCGCGCAGACGATCGAGCGCGGCCGGGTGCCTGAGCAGACGCTCGAAGGCCCACGCGAGTCCCGTGGCGGTGGTCTCGTGGCCCGCGAGCAGCAGCGTGATCAGCTGATCGCGCAGCTCCTCGTCGGTCATCGGCTGCTCGCCTTCCGAGCCGCGGATGAGCAGCGAGAGGATGTCCACCCGCTGGTCGAGCTGGGCATCGGCGCGGCGGCGACGGATCTCGTCGTACAGAACATCGTCGACCGTCTTCTTCAGCTCCTCGAAGCGCCGCCACGGGCCCACGGCGTTGAGCCGCGGATAGACCCACGAGAGCATCACCACGGGCCCGAAGCTCACGAGCCCCGGCAGCAGTCGGCGCAGCTCCGCCAGTCGCGCCTCGTCCTCCACGCCGATCACCGCGCGCATGATCACCTCGAGCGTGATCGCGTTCATTCGCGGATGGAGCTCGAACGGCGTCCCGAGCGGCCAGCTTTCGATCTCGCTACGTGTGACCTCCTCGATCACCTCGCCGTAGCGGCGCACGCTCTCGCCGTGGAACGGCGGCAGCATGCGGCGGCGCTGGCGCAGATGCTCGTCCTCGTCGAGGATCAGCACCGAGTGCCGGCCCATCACCTTGGCGAGCACCGTCCCGTTTGCCTCGCCCGCGTGAAACACCGAGGTGTCCCCGGTGAAGACGCGCTTGATCTCGTCGGGCTCCGTGATGTACACGAGCGTGCCCATCGGGGCGATGCGCGCGGTGAACACGGGCCCGTAGCGGTTGATGCAGTGCTCGATGAAGCGGTCGATTCCCCGCCACAGCAGCAGGGACTGGACAGCCATCGGCATGCGCGGTCCCGGCGGCATTCTCCTGCGTGATGACCTCACTCTCGCCTCCCTCGGCCGATGATGTGGCCCACAAGTTATACAGATGTATAAGACATACGTCCGTCAGCCCTCCTACACTGCGCGTCATGGGTCATCGGGAAGCGCTGCTCGAGGGCGCCCGCACCTGCCTCGAGGAGAAGGGCTACGCGCGCACGACGGCGCGCGACATCGTGGCGGCATCGGGCACCAACCTCGCCTCGATCGGCTACCACTTCGGATCGAAGGAGCGGCTGCTCAACCAGGCGATCGGCGCTGCATTCGAGGAGTGGACCGAGCGCGTGGGCGAGCTTGCCTCCACCGCCAGGGACGCCTCGCCGCTCGAGCAGGCGGAGGTGAGCCTCGTCGCGATGCTCGACAGCTTCGAGGACTACCGCGGGGTGATGGTGGCGTTCGTGGAGGCGATCGCGCAGGCCGAGCGCTCGCCCGAGCTGAAGGGACAGCTCGCCGAGCTCTACCGGGACTGCCGCGCCCGGATCGCGCGGATGATCCGCGCCTCGCTCGGCGACGACGCCGAGGCGGCGGGCAGCGTGCCTGACACGCTCGCCTCGTTCTTCATGGCGGTCTGCGACGGGATCGCGCTGCAGTGGCTGCTCGACCCCGAGCGCGCACCGGATGGCGAGGAGCTCGTGGGCGCCCTGCGCGGAGCGCTCGCGTATTCAGCGGCTCGTTTTCCGTCAAGCTGATTTATTCTGGTCCTTCAACGGTGAGGGAGGGCTCGTGATGGTCAGGGATCGACTTGGGGCGGCGATGTTGGCGACGGCGGTTGCGGCTGCGCTCGCACTGCCGGCGGCCGCAAACGCGGACGTGACGGTGACCGGCTTCAGTGTCACGCCGTCGACCACGGCTGCCGGCGCGCATCCGGACGTCGTCGTGAACGAGCAGTTCTCGTACGGCTCGAGCACGACGGACAGCGTGAAGACGACCACGCTGCACTTCCCGGCCGGGCTGCTCGGCAACCCGCAGGCCACGGCGCTGTGCCCGGAGGCGAACTTCGAGGCCGACACCTGTCCGGCCAACACTCAGGTGGGCGAGACGACTGTGGGCACGCTCGTGTACGCCGCTCCCTCCCCGATTCCGCCGCTCACGATCAACGCGCCCGGATCGATCTACAACCTGGTGCCCGACGGCATCCATCCCGCCGTTCTCGGCATCGTCGTCCGGCCGGGCATGGGCGCGCCGAACATCTTCCTCAAGTCCCCGGTGAGCCTGCGCACCTCAGGCGATTTCGGCATCGACTCGCCGGTCGACAACCAGCCGAACTCCACGACCCTCGGGCCACTCACGCCAGGGGTCCAGATCACGTCAACCCAGCTCACGCTCTACGGCACCCGGCCGGGGATGGCCGCGCCGTTCATGACCAACCCGACCTCGTGCAAGCCGGCGACGACCAACTTCGACGCCGTGTCCCACGAGGCGCCCAGCAAGACCGCCACGGCCTCCAGCACGTTCACGCCCACCGATTGCGACAAGGAGCCGTTTGCTCCGAAGCTCACGGCGACAATGGGCGCACCGGGTGCCACCGCGAAGAACTCCCACGTGCCGTTCGTGGCCACGATCACGCAGGCCCCCGGCGAGAGCGCCCAGCTGGCCACCGCGGTCACGCTGCCGGCGTCGCTGGCGTCCGGCGTGAGCGCGGTGGCCGGGCTCTGCACGGCGGACCAGCTGGCGGCCGCCGCGTGCCCCGCGAACGCGCGGCTCGGCACGGCGACCATTGCCAGCCCGCTCCTGCCGAACGCCGTACAGGGGCCCGTGTTCGCGATCCTGCGGCCGGGTCAGCTGCCGGGCGTGGGCGTGGAGTTCGGCGGCGTGCTGCCGTTCGTCCTGAGTGGCAACTCAGGGCTCGCCGGCGGCCGGCTGCAGAACGTCTTCAGCGGGCTGCCCGACGTTCCGCTCACGAGCTTCTCGCTCGCGATCGACGGCGGTCCGCACGGCCTCCTTGTCGCCACGCGCGACATCTGCTCAGGCCCCGCTCCGACCGTGGACGGTGCCTTCACCGGGCAGAACGGCGCGACCACGACCGCCAGCGCCCCCGTGACGGTGGTGGGCTGCGGCGCGCCGCGGCTGAAGAGCCCGCATGCGAAGGTGACCGCGCGCGGCCTCCGCGGCCGGCACCCGCGGCTTCAGATCACCGTGCTGAAGGGCGCGGCGAAGCTGCGGACGGTCACGGTCACGCTGCCGAGGTCCATCGTGGTCGGCAAGTCGCGGCACGGCCTGAGCGCCACCGGCGCCCGCTTCAAGCTGTCGAAGAAGAAGCTCACCCTCTCCCGCAAGGGCCGCCTCACCCTGAGGCTGCCGTCGCACGGCGCGAGCCGCGTGACCGCGAAGCTCAGCGGAAGCGTGATCCACGCGAGCAAGGGCCTCAAGAAGAAGCTCCGCCGCCACCGGACGGCGAAGCTGAAGCTCACCGTGCGAACGGTCGACACGAGCGGCCGCCGCGCGACGCTGCACGTGAAGTTCACGGGCCACCGCTAGGCGCCGCGCGCTTCGGGTTGATCGGCCGGATTGATCCGGTCGGTGAGCCACGTAAGCATGCGACGTCGC
>DATEPK010000089.1:0-3996 GCA_035273245.1 Thermoleophilaceae bacterium | reverse complement strand
CAGCTCGCGAGCCCGAACGCGAATCGCCAGCGCCAGGCCGCGCTGAACCGCATCCGCGCGAACGCGAACCGCGATTCGTCGCCCGCGCTCGGCCAGGCCCAACCTGCCCTCAACTACCTCCTGGGGCCGTAAGTGGGACGGCGCGGATCAGCCTCTCTCGCCGGAAGCCCCGTCCTGATCGGGGCGGTGACCACGCTCGTGACGATCGTGGCCGTGTTCCTCGCCTACAACGCAAACAACGGCCTGCCGTTCGTGCCCACCTACAACGTGAAGGCGGAGCTGCCGAATGCCGCGAACCTCGTGAGGGGCAACGACGTGCGGATCGGCGGCGAGCGTGTGGGGTCGGTGTCGAACATCGAGCCGCGCCATCACGCGAACGGCGTGGACACCGCCGTGATCACGATGAAGCTCGAAAAGCGCGTGGAGCCGTTGCCGCGCGACTCCACGGTGCTGGTGCGGCCGCGCTCGGCCCTCGGCCTCAAATACGTGGAGATCACACCTGGCCGCGCCGGCTCGGGCTACCCGGCCGGGTCGACGATCCCTCTCTCGCAGGCGCAGCCGCGGCCTGTGGAGATCGACCAGATCTTCAACATGTTCAACAAGCCCACCCGCACCGGGCAGCAGCGCTCCCTCCAGGGCTTCGGCGACGCACTCGCGGGGCGGGGCGAGGACCTGAACGAGGCGATCCTGGCGCTGCGGCCGCTGTTCACAAATCTTCAGCCCGTCGCCGCGAACCTGGTCGCGCCGCAAACGCAGCTCCGCCAGTTCTTCCCGGCGCTGGGCCGCGCCGCCTCGATCACGGCGCCGGTGGCTCAGACGCAGGCCGACCTGTTCTCGAACCTCGACACCACCTTCACCGCACTCGCGGCCGTGGCCAAGCCGTTCCTCCAGCAGACAATCGCGAAGGGGCCGCCGACTCTCGACACGGTGACGGCCCAGCTGCCGCTGCAGCGCCCGTTCATCCGCAACCTCACCGGCTTCATGCGTGAGCTGCGGCCCGGCGTGGCGGTGCTCCCGCGCACCGCGCCGGTGCTCGCCGACGCCCTCACCGCCGGCGCGAAGAACCTGCCGCTCACGCCGCCGATGAACAAGCAGCTCGAGGGCACCTTCCGCGCGCTCCAGCGCTTCGCCAGCGACCCGCTCGTGCCGAAGGGCGTGCACCAGCTGAACCACACGTTCACCTCGCTGAAGCCCACGCTCGCGTTCCTCACGCCGGTGCAGACCACGTGCAACTACATCACGCTCTTCCTCCGGAACATCTCGAGCCTGCTGTCGGTGGGCGACGGCAACGGCACCTGGCAGCGCTTCATCATCATCGCCACACCGACCGGGCCGAACAGCGAGGGCGGTCCGTCGAGTGGTCCGGCCAACGGCCCGGACGTGGCCAACCACCTGCACGCCAACCCGTACCCGAACACGGCGTCGCCCGGCCAGGACAAGGAGTGCGAGGCGGGCAACGAGATCTACACGCCGGGCAAGACGGTGATCGGCAACGTGCCCGGCAACCAGGGCACGCACACCGACGGGCAGGTGAAGGTGAAGTAATGCGCCGCCGCCGCGACACCGGCATGAGCCCGTTCCGGGCAGGTGTGATCGCGATCGTGGTGGTCGTGATCGCGTGCTACTTCGCGTTCGAGAAGCACGTCCCGTTCTTCACGCATCACTACCAGCTCAACGCGGTCTTCCAGAACGCGACGAACGTGCGGACGAACTCCCCGGTGCGGATCGCGGGCGTGAACGTGGGCACGGTCACGAGCGTGAAGCAGTACAAGGACTCAAACGGCACGGCCACGGGCTCGGCGCTCGTGACCATGAGCCTCAACAAGAACGCGCTGCCGATCCATTCGGACGCCACGCTCAAGATCCGGCCCAAGCTGTTCCTCGAGGGCAACTTCTTCGTGCAGCTCTCGCCCGGTAGCCCGAGCGGGCGGAACCTGGGATCCGGCAGCACGATCCCGGTCACGCAGACCAGCGCGCCCGTGCAGATCGACCAGGTGCTGAGCGCGCTCCAGACCGACACGCGCACGAACCTCCAGGTGCTGCTGAAGGGCTACGGCGACGCGCTGAACGGCAAGCCGCTGCCAGGCGAGGACGCGGACCAGGTGCCGGCGGTGAAGGGGCTGACGGCGGCGCAGGCGCTCAACCGCTCGCTCAACTACTCGCCGAAGGCGCTGCGAGGCGTCGCGCTCGTGAACCAGGCAACCCTCGGCGAGGACCCGCACGACCTATCGAAGCTGATCATGGGGACGCAGAAGGTGGCGGCCGCACTCGACACCAACGAGGGCGTGCTGCAGGACTTCATCACCAACTTCAACCGCACGGTGGCGGCGTTCGCGGCGCAGCAGTCGAACCTGCAGCAGTCGATCCACCTGCTCGGCCCCGTGCTGACGAAGGCGAACTCCACGCTGCTTCACCTCAACCAGTCGTTCCCGCCCACGCGCGCGTGGGCGCGCGAGATCCTGCCGGGCGTCCGCGAGACGCCGGCCACGATCAACGCCTCGTTCCCGTGGGTGGCGCAGGCGCGCAAGCTGGTGTCGCCGCAGGAGCTCGGCGGGCTCGTGAACGAGCTGCGTCCCTCGATCCACGACCTCGCGGGCGTGACCGACGAGTCGCTCAAGCTCATCCCGCAGCTCGACCTGATCAACCGCTGCGCCACCGGCCTCGTGCTGCCCACCGGGGACGTGCCGATCCAGGACGGCTTCCTCACCACCGGCCTGCCCAACTACAAGGAGTTCTGGCAGGCGATGGTGGGTCTCTCCTCCGAGTCCTCGAACTTCGACGGCAACGGCCAGTACACGCGCTTCCAGCCGGGCGGCGGCGACCAGAGCGTGCACACCGGGCTGTCGCAGAGCGGCCAGCTGTTCGGCAACGCGGCGAGCAAGCCACTCGGCACCCAGCCGAAGTCCCCGGGCCGTGAGCCGCCCTACAACTCCAAGGTCGCCTGTTACAAGAACCCGCTGCCGAACCTCAACAACGCGCCGGTTGGGAGCGGGCCATGAGGACGGCGATCCGCAAGCACATGCGCGACTTCGTGGCCATCATCGGCCTGTTCCTGATCGCGGCGGCCGTGGCGGCATACGTGCTCGGCCACCAGCGGCTCTACCTGCCGGGCTGGGTGCCGTTCGTCGGCACGAACTTCTACACCGTCAACGCGGAGTTCTCGACCGCGCAGGCGGTCGTGCCCGGGCAGGGGCAGACGGTGAACATCGCCGGCGTGCCGATCGGCGAGATCGGCGGCGTGAAGCTCGAGAACGGCGTCGCGGTCGTGCAGATGAAGATCAAGAAGTCGCAGCGCAAGGCGCCGATCTACAAGAACGCCACGCTGCTCCTTCGCCCCAAGACCGGGCTCAAGGACATGTACATCGAGATGGACCCCGGCACGAAGTCCGCGGGCGCGGTGCCCAACGGCGGCACGCTGCCGGTGTCGAACACGCTGCCCGACGTGAACCTCGACGAGATCCTCTCGAACCTCGACGCGGACACCCGCGCATATCTCCAGATCCTGATCAGCGCCGGCGGCCAGGCATTCGGCACGAAGGGCTACCCGGCCGATCTTCGCGAGACGTTCAAGCGCTTCGACCCGACCGCGCGCGACACGGCGCGCTTCACGAGCCTGCTGTCGCAGCGGCGGGCGAACCTGCAGCGGGTGATCCACAACTTCCAGTTGCTCACCACAGCGCTGGCCGGCCGCGACCATCAGCTCACGCAGCTCGTGGACGCCTCGAACGCGAACTTCCAGGCGATCGCGAGCGAGGACCAGAAGCTCGAGGAGACGCTCCAGCTCCTGCCGGGCACGCTCCAGACGGCCAGCACCACGCTGGGGAAGGCGGACAAGCTCGCGCAGGTGCTCGGGCCGACCTTCCAGGCGCTGCGGCCGGGCGCGCGTGCACTCGGCCCCTCGCTCGCGGCCACGCGGCCGTTCCTCAAGCAGACCACGCCGGTGATCAAGAACCAGCTGCGTCCCTTCTCCGTGAAGGCGCAGCCGACGGTGCACGA
>DATEPK010000088.1:0-6284 GCA_035273245.1 Thermoleophilaceae bacterium | reverse complement strand
TCGCCCCGCTGCGGACGACCAGGCGGTAGGAGCTCAACCGCCGATCGCGCTCATCGTGCGCGGCGGCTGGCGGAACCCGGGCTCGCCCACGTGGTGCTTCAGCTCCTTGCGCCACACCGCGTCGCGAATGATCTTCTCGAGCTCCGCCTCCGACGCGCCTGAGCGAAGCGGCTCGCGGAGGTCTGTCTCGTGAAGCGAGAAGAGACAGGTGCGCAGCTTGCCCTCGGCGGTGATGCGCACGCGGTTGCAGTCCGCGCAGAACGGCTCGGACACCGGGTTGATGAAGCCGATCTCGCCCTTGCCATCGGCGAAGCGGAACACGCGTGCCGTGGCCGAGGGCTCGCGCGGCAGCTCCTCAATGGGATAGACGGAGTTGATGATCTGCCGCAACTCCTCGCCCGTCAGCACGGAGTCGGGAGTCCAGTTCTGGTCGGCGTCGAGCGGCATGAACTCGATGAAGCGCACCTGGAAAGCGGTCGTGCGGGCGAACTCCGCGAACGGGATCGCCTCCTCCTCGGTGAAGCCGCGCATCGCCACCGCGTTCACCTTGATCGGGTGCACCTCCGGGTGCTTCGCAAGCTCTTCGAGCCCGCGCAGCACCTGCGGCAGCGAGTCGCGCCGGGTGATGTGGAAGAAGCGGTCGCGCTGCAGCGAGTCGATCGACACGTTCACGCGCGAGATGCCCGCCTTAACGAGCGCCGCGGCGTCGCGCTCGAGCAGGTAGCCGTTCGTGGTCAGCGACAGGTCCTTCAGCCCCTCGATCGGCGAGAGCATCGACACGAGGCGCGGGAAGTCACGTCGCACGAGCGGCTCGCCGCCCGTGAGGCGCACGTCCTCGATTCCCATCCCCACCATCAGCCGCACCACGCGCTCGATCTCCTCGAAAGAGAGCACCTCGGAGCGCTCGAGCCACGGCAGGCCGTCCGCCGGCATGCAGTACTGGCAGCGGAAGTTGCAGCGGTCCGTGACGGAGACCCGAAGGTCGGAGATCCGCCGGCCGTGGCCGTCTACCAATGGCTCCATTACTTCAGGTTAGCCTCCAGGGCCAGGCTGAGGAAGGAGACCAATGCGGGTAAGTGTGATCGGCGGCGGATTGATGGGGTCGGGCATCTCGGAGGTATGTGCCCGCTCGGGACTCGATGTGACCGTGGTCGAGTCGGACGAGGAACACGCGGCCGCCGCGCGCGGGCGGATCGAGCGCTCGCTCGACAGGGGGCTCCGCTCGGGCAAGCTCGACGAAGCGGCGCGGGATGCGGCGCGCGAGCGCATCGCCTACACCGCGTCGCTCGACGACGTGGCCGGGTCCGACGCCGCCATCGAGGCGATCATCGAGTCAGAGCCCGCCAAGCAGGCCGTGTTCCGGGAGCTCGACCGCCTGCTGCCGGACGCCGAGTTCCTCGCCAGCAACACCTCGTCGGTGCCGATCATGAAGCTCGCAGCCGAGACCTCGCGGCCCGACCGCGTCCTGGGCATGCACTTCTTCAATCCCGTGCCCGTGCTCAAGCTCGTCGAGCTGGTGCGCTCGATCATGACCACCGAGGAGACGATGGAGCGGGCGCGCAGCTTTGCGGAGGGCACGCTCGGCAAGACCTCGATCGACTCCCAGGACCGAGCCGGCTTCGTGGTCAACGCCCTGCTCATCCCGTACCTGCTCAGCGCGATCCGCATGTACGAGTCGGGCTTCGCGTCGAAGGAGGACATCGACAACGGCATGGTGCTCGGGTGCGCCCACCCGATGGGCCCGCTCGCGCTCGCGGACCTGATCGGGCTCGACACGCTTCAGGCCGTGGCGGAGTCGCTCTACGAGGAGTTCCGTGACCCGGCGGCGGTCGCGCCGGCGGTGCTCAACCGGATGGTCGAGGCCGGACTGCTGGGTCGCAAGTCCGGCCGCGGCTTTTACGACTATTCGAACTAGCGGCTAGCGCTGGTCCATCGGCACGAACTCGCGCTCGCGCCGGCCCGTGTACACCTGGCGCGGGCGGGCGATCTTCGTGTTCTTGTCCTCCACCATCTCGAGCCACTGGGACACCCAGCCCGACGTGCGCGGGATCGCGAACATCACCGTGAACATGTCGTAGGGCAGGCCGAGCGCCTCGTAGATCAGGCCCGAGTAGAAGTCGACGTTCGGGTAGAGCTTGCGCTCGTGGAAGTACTCGTCGTCGAGCGCGCGCTTCTCCAGCTCGACCGCGATCTCGAGCTTCGGGTTCATCCCGGTGACCTCGAAGACCTCTTCCACGTTCTTCTTGATGATCCGCGCGCGCGGGTCGTAGTTCTTGTAGACGCGATGGCCGAAGCCCATGAGCTTCTCCTCGCGGTTCTTCACCCGCTCGAGGAAGTCCGGGATGTTCTCCACGCTGCCGATCTTGTCGAGCATCTTCAGCGCCGCCTCGTTGGCGCCGCCGTGTAGCGGCCCGTACAGCGCGGCCACGCCGGCCGCCACGGCCGAGTACGGGTCCACCTGTGAGGAACCCACGCCGCGCACCGCGTTGGTGGAGCAGTTCTGCTCGTGGTCGGCGTGGAGGATCCAGAGCACGTCGAGGGCGCGCTCGAGACGCGGGTCCGGCTCGTAGCGGACCTCGGTCATCTTGTACATCATCGAGAGGAAGTTGCCGGGGTAGCTCAGGTCGTTGTCCGGATAGACGTACGGCAGCCCGAGCTGGTGCCGGTAGGCGAACGCGGCGAGCGTCGGCATCTTGGCGATGAGGCGGATGGCGGCCATGTGCCGCTCCTCCTCGTCATCGATGTGCTTGGCGGCGGGGTAGAAGGTGGAGAGCGCGCCCACGGATCCGACGAGCATTCCCATCGGGTGCGCGTCGTGGCGGAAGCCCTCGACGAACTTCTTCAAGTTCTCGTGCACGTACGTGTGGTGGGTGATCTCGTGAACCCACTGATCGAGCTGCTCGCGCGTGGGCAGCTCGCCGTTGATGAGGAGGTAGGTGACCTCGAGGTAGGTGGCGTTGTCGCAGAGGTCCTCGATCGAGTAGCCGCGGTACTCGAGCACGCCGGCCTCGCCGTTGATGAACGTGATCTCGCTCTCGCACGAGGCGGTGTTGGTGAACGCCGGGTCGAACGACATGAGGCCGAAGTCGTCCTCGTCCGTCTTGATGCCGCGCAGGTCCATCGCGCGGATGGTGCCGTTCTTGACCTCGAGCTCGTAGCTCTTGCCGGTGCGGTTGTCGGTGACCGAGAGGGTCTCCCGGGCGGTGGCTACGCCGCCATCGCCGCTTGCGTCGTGTGCTTGCTCTTCGGGCATGGCGTCTCCTGTCGATCCGATCTCGTAGAGACCAGATTGTTGCGAATGACGGCGCCGTGGCGCTCTAGGAGACTTCTACCCGCCTTTGTGGCCCGCAACCGGCGTGCCCTTGGGCGGGCCGTGCCGCTCGCCGCCCTTGTACTTCGCTCCGGCCGCTGCGCCCACGATGCCCACCGCGAACAGGACCACGGAGAGGATCATGAGCAGCGGCATGGCCTTGCCGGGGAACTTGGGATTCATCAACCCGAACAGCGAGATGATGAGCGCGAAGGCCACTCCCAGCGCCCCGGTCAGATAGAAGTAGTCGAAGCCGCCGATGACGAGCATGCGCGCGGGAGCGTATCTCAGTCGTGGGACGGGGAGAGGCGTCGCCCGCGGGCGCGCATCCGCTTCGGTGAGCGCGGGGGCGGCTCCGCGTGCGGGCCGCGGCGCGGAGGCCGTGGCCGGGGGCGGCGGCTCGGGTGATGCGGATGGCGGTCGTTACCGCCGCCGTCGTTCCCGTGGGCAGGCTCGGTGTCCTGCCGGGCGGCCCACCACACGAGGTAGAGCAGCGCCGCGATCGGGATCTTCAGGACGAGCATCATCCATATGAACATCCACGCTCCCCCGGACATGTCTTGCATCGTACCCGTCGTTGCAAGCCGGTGAAACGGCTAGCGCGCGGGTATGCCCTCGATCGCGGTGATGTGGCGGAAATCCTCGAACCGTTCGTCGATTTCCTCGCGCGTCAGGCGGCTTACACGCTCGGTGCCGAACTCCTCAACGTTGAACGACGCAAGGGTGGAGCCGTACGTCATGGCGCGCCGCAGCTCGGTGTCGTCCTCGGCGGCGCCCTCGCCCTGTGAGGCCAGGTAGCCGAGGAAACCGCCCGCGAACGAGTCACCCGCGCCGGTGGGGTCGATCACCGTCTCGAGCGGATAGGCCGGCAGCGCGAAGAAGCCGCTCTCGGTGAACAGCGCGGCGCCGTACTCGCCCTGCTTGGCGACCACCACGCGCGGGCCCATCTCCATCACCTTGCGCGCCGCCCGCACCAGGTTGGGCTCCTCGGTGAGCATCCGGATCTCCGCGTCGTTCATGAATACGAGATCCACCACGCCGATCGTCTGCACGAGCGAGTCGCGCGCGGTGTCGATCCAGAGGTTCATCGAGTCGAGCCCCGCCATCTGCGCGCCGTCGCAGAGCTCGCGCACGCGGCGCTGAAGGTCGGGCTGGATGTTCGCGAGGAAGAGCGTCCCGGCGGAACGCGACGCGTCTGACAGCTTGGGGTCGAACTCGCCGAACACGCCGAGCTGCGTGTCCTCGGTGTGTGCCGTGTTGAGGTCGTACTCGTAGCGGCCGCGCCAGAAGAAGGTCTGGCCGCCATCCACGCGCTCGATGTCGTCGGTGTTCACCCCGCGCGAGTGGAGCACCTCGTACTCGGGGTCGCCGAAGTCGTCGCCCACGGGGCCGACCACGCGCACGTCGGTGAAGAAGCTCGCCGCCAGCGAGAAGTGCACGGCCGAGCCGCCGAGCATCTTCTCCCGCTCGCCGAACGGGGTCTTGACGGCGTCGAACGCGATCGAACCAACCACAACCAGGCTCATAACGGGCGGGGAGACTAACCTGCCGCCCCCATGCGTGCCATCCAGATCGCGGAGTTCGGCGGGCCTGAGGTGATGGAGCTGGCCGATCTTCCGGTGCCTTCGCCGGGCGACGGCGAGGTGCTGATCCACGTGACCCGCGCCGGGATCAACTTCGCCGACACGCACCAGCGCGAGAACACGTATCTAGCCAAGTTCGAGCTGCCGCTGGTCCCGGGCACGGAGGTGGCGGGCACGCTCCCGGACGGGCAGCGCGTGGTGGCGATGACCGGCACCGGCGGCTACGCCGAGTACGCGGTGGCGCCAGCCTCGCAGGTGTTCCCGATCCCCGACGGCGTGGACGACGGAGTGGCGCTGGCGCTGCTCGTGCAGGGCCTCACGGCGTGGCACCTCTACCGCACCTCCGCGCGGATCCGGCCGGGGGAGAGCGTGGTGGTGATCGCCGCGTCGGGCGGTGTGGGCAATCTGGCGGTGCAGCTGGGGAAGCCGTTTGGCGCCGGTCGCGTGATTGCCACGTCGTCCTCTCATGAGAAGCGCGAGCAGGCGCTGGCGCTCGGGGCAGACGTCGCGCTCGATCCCGGAATGGACGAACTCGGCGCCGCCATCCGCGAGGCCAACGGCGGGCGGCGCGTGGACGTGGTCTTCGAGATGGCGGGCGGGCGCGTGTTCGACGAGTGCCTGAGCGTGCTTGCGCCGTTCGGCCGGCTCGTGACCTACGGCATATCGAGCCGCGAGCAGAACACGGTGAAGACGGGAAGGCTGATGCGCGGCAGCCAGTCAGTCGTGGGCTTCTGGCTGATGCATTGCCTCGGCCGAGAGGACATGATGCGCGAGCCGCTCGAGGACCTCTTCAACCGCGCCGCGCGGGCCGAACTTAAGCCGCTGGTGGGCGAGACATATCCGCTTTCCGAGGTCCGCCGCGCCCACGAGGACCTCGCCGCGCGCCGCACCAGCGGCAAGCTGCTGATCGATCCCAGGCGCTGACTTACTAGATTCCAGTCGCGAATGCCGTCGTTTGCCGACCTAGGGCTGTCCCAGCCCCTGCTCGAAGCGCTTAACCATCTCGGTTACGAGTCGCCCACTCCGATCCAGGAACAGGCGATCCCTGAGCTTCTGCAGGGTCACGACGTGATCGGCCAGGCTCAGACGGGCACCGGCAAGACCGCCGCCTTCGGACTGCCGCTGCTCGACTACATCGACACCGACCTCGACGAGGTGCAGGCGCTCGTTCTCACGCCCACGCGCGAGCTGTGCATCCAGGTGACGCAGGCACTGCGCGCGTACGGGCAGCGCCGCGGCATCGAGGTGGTGGCCGTGTTCGGCGGCGCGCCGATCCGCAACCAGGTGGCTCAGCTCAAGCAGGGCGCTCAGGTAGTGGTGGGCACGGTGGGCCGCGTGAAGGACCTGATGAACCGGCACGAGCTGATGCTCACCGACACGCGCTACGTCGT
>DATEPK010000087.1:0-6750 GCA_035273245.1 Thermoleophilaceae bacterium | reverse complement strand
GATCCCACCGCCGGCTTCCCGCTCCACCAGCTCCTCGGGCACGCGGGCAACGACACGATCGCGGGCGGCGGCGGCAACGACTTCATCGAGGGGAAGGGCGGCAACGACCGGCTCTTCGGCGGCGGGGGCAACGACGAGCTCGAGGGGGACGGTTCGACCCCGGGCGACGACCTGCTGATGGGCGGCTCGGGCAGCGACCGGCTGGCCGGGCGCTCCGGGAACGACCGGCTCTACGGCGACGCCCGCTCCCTGAATGCCGGGCCGCCCGGCAACGACGAGCTGCAGGGAGGCTCGGGCAGGGACCTGATGGTGGGCGGTCCTGGCGACGACCTGATCGAGGGCGCCTACGACGGAGACACGATTCGCGCCGGCGCGGGCAACGACATCATCAACCTGCTCGGCGGGGACACGACCGATCCGAACGGCCGCGCGTACGTGGACTGCGGGCGCGGCTTCGACGTCGTTGCGATCAACCCGGGGCGCCGAGCCGTCTACCGCAGCTGCGAGGCGTTCACGAGCCAGTTCCACCAAGCGGACTTTGGGCATTTTTTTAGGCCGTCGTCCGAGGTGTGGCCGCCGGGTGTGGTGGATCTGTTGCCTGCTGCGGTGCTGGCCGCGCGCAGAGGCCACAGGCCACAGGCCACAGGCCACAGGGCTCGGGCTCGGACCGCTGCCGTGTCTCAGACCGCCGCGGATGGTGGATCCACGGCTCCTTCCATTTCCGGGGATGGCTCGAGCGTTGCTTTTTCTTCGGATGCTTCGAATCTGATTCCTGGTGATGCGAATGGGGCTCGTACTGATCCGTTCGTTCGGAATCTGGTTGATGGGACCACGCGGGCTGGGGATGCGCTTCGGTCTGGGCGGCCGGCTGCGCGCGGGGCGCGGCTGCGGAATGGGCCTGCCGGGGCTCTGAGCGGCGATGGACGCTTCCTGGTGTTTGCCAGCAACACGTCCGACCTCAACGGGCATGTGCCGGCTTACGCGATCTTCCGCGAGGACCTGCTGACGGGCACGCACGTGCGCGCCTGCCGGGCCGGCAACGCGGACTCGGGCGACCCCGTGATCAGCGCGGACGGCCGCTTCGTCGCGTACAGCTCGCGGGCGACCGATCTCGCCGGGCGGGACAACGACCTTCAGCCGGACGTCTACGAGTGCGACATGCTCACCGGCAACGTCGTCCGGGTGTCGGTGCCGCTGGCGGACAGCGTGAACACGGTGGGCAGCTCGGCCGAGCCCTCGCTCTCCGCCGACGGCCGCTATGTGGCCTTCACGAGCGACGCCGGCGGGCTCGTGCCGGGCGACGGAACCCGCGCCGGGGTGTACTGGCACGACATCGTGACCGGCGAGACGAGGCTCGTGGACGTCCCACCCGGCGCGCTCGGCTCGGACGGGAGCGGAATGAACCCGAAGATCTCCGCCGACGGCCGCTTCGTGCTGTTCGACTCGGACGCCACCGATCTGCTCGGCGGCGGGCTGAACGGCCGCACGGTCGACGTGTTCCGAAAGGACATGGCCACCGGCGCGGTCACGCTCGTGAGCCAGGGCAAGGACGGCTCGGGCGCGAGCGGAGACTCCACGGCAGATTCGATCTCGGCGGACGGCAACGTGGCGGTGTTCACCTCGAACGCCTCGAACCTGGTGCTCGGAGACACCAACGGCACGGCCGACGTGTTCGCCCGCAACCTCACCACCGGCGTGACGACGATGGTGTCCACGCATCCCGACGGCACGCCGCTCGCGGGCCCGAGCACCCAGGGCGCGATCAGCGCGGACGGCCGCTACGTGGCGTTCTCATCGCAGGCAAGCGGCGTGGTGCCGGAAGAGGCGCCGAGCACGCAGCCCCGCATCTACAGGCGCGACCTCTCCACCGGCGCGCTCACGGAGGTCACGACCGGGATCAACCTGCGGCCGAGCTCGCTTATCGGCGAGCCGTTCGGCGTGAACCTGCGGCGGAAGGTGCACCTGATCGCCGGGACCGTGGAGGACAACGGCCCGGTGGCTCAGGTGCTGGTGGCCGCGTCGCGCTCGATCGGCCACGGCAGGTGCCTGTGGCTCGCGCGCGGATCGCATCTGGTGCGCCGCTCCTGCGGGCGCCCCTTCTACCTGAGGGCGCGCGTGACGGACAGCCTGCGCTGGACGCTCCGGGTGCCCCACCTTCTCCCGCGGGGCACCTGGAACGTCCGCTCGCGCGCCATTGACTCGACCGGTCTCACCGAGAGGCTCCGTCCGGGGCGGAACCTCACGAGCTTCCGGCTGCGCTAGCTCCCCTAGCTCTGGCTCTTCAGCAGCTTCTTGGCGCCGGACACGCAGACGCTGTACGGCGTGCCCTTCTGCCCCTTCACGTGCTTCTTGCTCTCGTTCTTGCACGCTGAGTGCGGGTTCGTTGCCGAGCCCTTCGCGAGCGCCTTCATGTCATGCACGCACTTGCTGAACGGCGTGCCCGGAGTGCCGGCCACGTGCTTCTTGCTCTCGCCCTGGCAGAAGAAGCCCCAGGCGTGCCCCTGAGGGCCGGTCGTGCCCGTCGGACCGGTCGTGCCGGTCGTGCCGGTCGTGCCCTGGTTGTTGTGGGCCCACGGGGGCGGTCCGTTTCCGTTGCCGGAATTGGCCAGCGCGAGGGCCGGGACGGCGGCGAGTGTGAGCGTGGCAGCCGTGGCTGCGATGGTGCGATTGATTTTCATGAGTGAGTTGCCTCCCTAGTCGGCATCACTCTTCTGAACGCGCGCGCCCGGCAAAGGTCATGACCTTCTGCGCAAGTGGGCGCACTCCCGCTGGAGTGCTTTTACGCCATCGTGAGGCCGCCGCTGACCGACAGCGTCTGCCCGGTGATGTAGCCGGCGCGTTCGCCCGCGAGGAACGCCACCGCCGCGGCCACGTCCTCGGGCTCGCCGAGCCGGCGCATCGGCACCGCCCGCTCGAGCGATGCCACGAGCTTCTCGCCGCCCGTCTCGGTCATGCCCTCCAGCAGCGGCGTGCGGGTGGGACCCGGGCATACCACGTTCGCTGTCACGCCGGCGCGTGCTGCCTCGCGCGCGACCGTTTTCGTGAAGGCGATCACGCCGCCCTTCGCGCCCGAGTACACGGACTCATGCGACGAGCCCACCCGCCCCGCGTCTGAGCCGATGTTGACGATGCGGCCGAAGCCGCGCTCGATCATGCCCGGGAGGAGCGCGTGGGTCATGCGCAGGCAGCCCTTGAAGTTCACGTCGATCACGCGGTCCCAGAACGCCTCGTCGGTGTCCACGAAAGCGCGCAGCTCGTCCCAGCCGGCGTTGTTCACGAGGATCTCGACCGGGCCGAGCTCCGCCTCCGCGCGCTCGACGGCGGCGGCCACGGACGCGCCGTCGGTCACGTCCACGCTCACGGCGATGCCGCCGCTGGCGGCCGCGGTGGCCTCTGCGGCGTCAGCCTGTAGATCGCCCGCCACCACGCGCCGCCCGTCCGCGGCGAGCGCGAGCGCTATCGCCCGGCCGATCCCCTGCCCGGCTCCTGTGACGAACGCGACCCTGTCTGACCTCGACTCGCCCACGGGCGGGGTAGCGTAGCCGCCCGCTGAGCCAACCGAGCGAGAGGAGCGACATGGAAGAAATGACGGACGTGCGCTACGAGGTGGAGAACGGCCTCGCGTGGATAACGATCGACCGCCCGGAACGGATGAACGCGTTCCGCGCGCGCACCGTGGACGAGATCATCCACTGCCTGACTAGCGCGTGGGCCGATCCCGAGGTGGGCGTGGTGTGCCTGACCGGCGCGGGCGACCGCGCGTTCTGCACGGGCGGCGACCAGAAGCAGCGCGCCGAGACCGGCGACTACGGGCCGTCGGTGTCCGGCCTCTTCGAGGTGGAGCGAATGCACCGCATGGTGCGCGAGATCCCCAAGCCGGTGATCGCCGCGGTGAACGGCTACGCGATCGGCGGCGGCCACGTGCTCCACGTGCTCTGCGATCTCACGATCGCCGCGGACACCGCGATCTTCGGGCAGAACGGGCCGCGCGTGGGCTCGTTCGACGCAGGCTTCGGCACCGGCTACCTTGCACGCGTGGTGGGCGAGAAGCGTGCCCGCGAGATCTGGTTCCTCTGCCGCCGCTACGACGCCGAGACCGCCGAGCGCTGGGGCCTCGTGAACAAGGTCGTGCCCGCCGCCGAACTGCGCGACGAGGTGAGGCGCTGGGCCGACGAGATCCTCACGCTCTCCCCCACCGCCCTGCGCTTCCAGAAGCAGTCCTTCAATGCGGATACGGAGCACCTGGCCGGGCTCGGAGCCGTCGCCTTCTCAGGTCTCAACGCGTTCCTCGAGTCAGATGAGGCAAAGGAGGGCGTGACCGCCTTCGCGGAAAAGCGACAGCCCGACTTCGGTCAATACCGAGCAGCGGTGTCGAGATGAGGAACTAGGCACTAGCCACTAGAAACTTGCCATCACGCTGCAGCTCCTCACCGTCGACGGTGATGCTGCCGCCCTCCCGCAAGTCGCAAACCATGTCCCAATGCACCGCGGATGAGTTGGTGCCCCCCGACTCCGGATAGGCCATGCCGATCGCCATGTGCACGGTGCCGCCGATCTTCTCGTCGAGCAGGATCTCGCGCGTGCCGGTGGTGATGCCGTAGTTCGTGCCGATGCCGAGCTCGCCGAGATGGCGGGCGCCGGCATCGGTGTCGAGCATCTCGTGAAGGAACGGCTCGCCGCGCTCGGCGGTGGCGTCCACCACCTTGCCGCTCTCGAAGCGCAGCTTCACGCCGGACACCTCGCGCCCGCCGTACACGGCCGGGAACGAGAAGCTGATCTCCCCGTCCACCGCGTCCTCCACGGGCCCCGTGAAGAACTCGCCGTCGGGCATGTTGCGGTCCCCAACGCAGGGGATCCAGGTGCGGCCCGCCACGCCGAGCTTGATGTCGGTGCCGGGCGCCTGGATGTGCACCTCCTCCTTGCCCGCGATCCAGTCGGCGAGGCGGCGGACCATGTCCGACTGGCGCTGCCACGCAGTGAGCGGCTCGGGATCGGTGCAGAGGCAGGCGCCGTAATAGAAGTCCTCATACGCGGCGAGCGACATCCCGGCCTCGCTCGCGTACGCGTGCGTGGGGAACAGCGTGAGCGCCCAGCGGCCGTCGCCGGCGGCGCTCCGCTTCATCGAGGTCTCCATCAACCCCTTGCGTGCCTTCTGGGCCTTCGCCTGCTTCTTCGGGTCGACCTGCGAGAGGTCGCGCGTGTTCGCGTCGCCGAGGATGGCGATGCGGACGTCCGCCTCCTCGATGGCCCATGCGGAGGTGGGCGGGATCCACTCGAGCTGCTCGTCGTTCGCAAGCTCGTAGAAGGCCGCCGCGGCGCCCTCCGGCGAGAGCTGCACGACCGGCAGCCCGCCGGCGCGCAGCACCTCCTCGTACACCGCCTGCACGAGCGGCTCGGCGGTGCTGGAGCCCTGCACCGCCACGGTCTCGCCCTTCTTCACCTTGGTGGAATAGCGGACGAGGATCTGTGCGAGCGCTTCCGCGCGCTGGTCCTTCATGCGTGCTGCCTCACCTGGTCCACGAGCCAGGCGTGGACGCGCTCATCGTCCGTGAGCTCGGGGTGGAATGCGACGGCCAGGATGTTGCCCTGCCGCACAGCCACCGGATGTCCCTCGATCTCAGCAAGCACCTCGACGTCCTCCCCGTATTCGTCTACCCAAGGGGCACGGATGAATACCGCACGGAGCGGCCCGTCGCGCCGGAGGCCATTCAGCTCGAGATCCGCCTCGAAGCTCTGCACCTGGCGGCCGAACGCGTTGCGGCGTGCGCTCACGTCGAGCAGGCCGAGGTGATCGCGGTCGAGCATGATCATGCCCGCGCAGGTGCCGAGCGTCGGCACACCCGAGCTCACCAGCTCGCGGAGCGGCTCAGCCAGCCCCTCGCGCTCGATGCCGAGCGTCATCGTGGTGGACTCGCCGCCCGGTATCACGAGTGCGTCGAGCCCCACGAGGTCGGCGGGCGTGCGCACGATGCGCGCCTCGGCACCGAGCCGGACGAGCACGCCCGCATGGGCTTCGAAGTCGCCCTGGATGGCGAGGACGCCTACGACCACGGGGCGCTACCAGCCGCGGTGCTGAATCAGGCCCTGCTCGCCGAGCTCTGAGATCTCGATGCCGCTCATCGCGGCGCCGAGATTACGCGAAGCGTTCGCGACGCGCTCGGGATCGTCGTAGTGGGTGGTGGCCTCCACGATCGCGGCGGCCGTACGCTCGGGGTCCTCGGACTTGAAGATGCCGGAGCCGACGAACACGCCCTCGGCGCCGAGCTGCATCATCAGCGCAGCGTCCGCCGGGGTGGCGATGCCGCCGGCCGAGAAGTTCACCACGGGAAGCCCGCCCTTCTCAGCGACCATGCGCACGAGCTCGAGCGGCGACTGAAGGTTCTTCGCGGCGGTGGGCAACTCGGCCTCGTCCATCGAACTCAGGCGGCGGATCTCGCCCATGATCGTGCGCATGTGCCGCACTGCCTCCACCACGTTGCCGGTGCCGGCCTCGCCCTTCGTGCGGATCATCGCCGCGCCCTCGGCGATGCGGCGGAGCGCCTCGCCCAGGTTGGTGGCGCCGCAGACGAACGGCACCTTGAAGTTCCACTTGTCGATGTGGTTGGCCTCGTCGGCGGGGGTGAGAACCTCGGACTCGTCGATGTAGTCGACCTCGAGCGCCTCCAGGACCTGCGCCTCCACCAGATGGCCGATGCGCGCCTTGGCCATCACGGGGATGGTCACGGCCTCCTGGATCTCCTCGATCTTCGA
>DATEPK010000086.1:0-4863 GCA_035273245.1 Thermoleophilaceae bacterium | reverse complement strand
GAGCTCATCGGTCCGGCCGAGCACCTTGATGCCGGCCACGCGCATGCCCTGCTTGCGCGGGTCGTCGTCCACGAAGCCGATCACCACCTGGCGGAGCTCGGGGTTGCGCCTCAGCTCGGAAGCCACGAGCTGGCCGCCGTTGCCCGCTCCCACCACGAGCACCTCACCGGCGTCCTTCGGCCCGAGCGCGGCGCGGAACGAGCGCTCCACGAGCATCGTCCGGACGAGGAAGCGGGTGCCGCCCACGCCCGCGAGCGTGAGCAGGAAGTCGAGCGCGATCACGCCGCGCGGCGGGTCGGTGCCGCCCGGGGTGAACAGGAACAGCGCCACCACCAGGCCGGCGGTGCAGATCGCAACCGCCTGGAAGATGGCCTCGAAGTCCTTCTGGTCCACGAAGCGCCAGAGCTTGTGGTACATGCGGAAGAGGGCGAAGACGATCAGCTTCGCCGGCACCACGAAGAGGATCGTTCCCCACAGAAGCGTCTGGTAGCGGTCCGGCACGCCGCTGTCGAAACGCAGCACGAAGGCGAGCCACCAGGCCAGCGCGACGACGCAGCCGTCGATAAGCACCTGGCCCGCGCGGCGGGCACCGATGGATGAGAAGAAGCGGGACTTCAGGGCGGTCAGGGTGTGCCTTCTTCCTACGGCAGGAAAAACGGCATGCGAAGCCAAGCAGCCGGAGGGCCTCATGCTAGCGACGAAGCGCGGATTCCGCAGAGCATGTAAGGGCCTTCTCAGCCGCCGCCGCTACGCTTCGGCCCCTCGATGCTGCTAATCGCCGCGATCAGTGACCGCGCGGTCAATCTGGCCGTGCACGTGATCGGCGACCTCGGCTTGGCGGGCATTTTCGTGCTCACCATCGCCGAGAGCGCCTGCATTCCCATCCCGAGCGAGGCCACGATGCTGTTTGCGGGCTTCAATGTCTCGGAGGGCCACTTCGCGCTGTGGCAGGCCGTCGGAGTGGGCGTGGCCGGCGAGCTCGTGGGCTCCACGATCGCCTACGCGGTCGGGTATTTCGGCCGCATTGACCTGGTCGAGAAGCACGGCAAGAAGATTCACATCACGCCCGCGCGGCTCGCCTGGGCCGACCGCTGGTTCTCCCGCCATGGCGAGGCCACCGTGTTCTTTGCGCGGATGGTGCCGGTCGTTCGTGCCTTCGTGTCGCTGCCGGCGGGCGTCGCGCGCATGCCGTACCCGAGGTTCGCCCTGTTCACCGTGGCCGGCTGCACGCCGTGGCTGCTGGGCCTGGCTCTGATCGGACACGCCGCCGGCGACAACTGGAAGCAGTGGCGCCACTACATCGGCTATCTCGACTATGTCGCGCTCGCGGCGATCGTGGTCGGGATCGTCTACCTCGTGATGCGGCGGCGCACGCAGCGCCCCGAGACCGAGGCTGTCTAGTCCACTCGGCATCGGGCGGGCGGTGGCGCTCGGCGCGCTTCAGGGCCCGACCGAGCTGCTGCCGGTTTCCAGCTCCGGGCACCTCGCGCTCGTGCCCGAGCTACTGGGCTGGGATCTGGAGAAGCTCGATCCCGAGCTGCGCAAGTCGTTCGAGGTGGCGCTTCACACCGGCACGGCGGCCGCGCTGGCGATCGCCCTGCGCGACGAGGTGGCCAGCGTGCTTGCGTCGCTCGACTCACGGCGCGTGCTCGGAGTGGTCCTCACCTTCGCGCCGGCTGCCGCGGTGGCGGCGGTGTTCGAGCGGCCGATCGAGCGGCGGCTCGGATCTGCGCGGTCGGTGGCGCTCGCGCAGCTCTTCGCGGGCACCGCGCTCGCGCTGGCGGACCTGCGCCCGGCGGAGCGCCCGTACTCCTCGGCGGGCCCGCTCGACCACCTGCTGATCGGGTGCGGCCAGGCCGCCGCGCTCGTGCCCGGCGTGTCGCGTAACGGCGCGACGCTCACGGCCGCCCGGTTGCTGCGGTTCGATCGCACTGCCGCCAGCGTGCTCTCGCGCCACGCGGCTCTGCCGGTGATCGCCGGCGCCACGGGCCTCAAGGGCCTGCGTCTCGCACGGCGAGGGCTCGCACGCGAGCTGCGTGTGCCGTTCGCGGTGGGTGCCGGCGCCGCCTTCGTCTCAACGCTCGGCTCGCGCAGGCTGATTGGCGTGATGGACCGCGCGCGCTCCTACGCCCCTTTCGCCGCCTACCGCATGGCGCTCGGCACGGCGGCGCTCCGGCGCCTCCGGACACGCTGATTGAATAGCCCAATGGCCGAGGGCGCATACGCGCGCGCAGGGGTTGACACGAGCCGCGCCGACAGCGCGATCTCCGCGCTCGTCGGCGTGCTGCGCACGATCGACATCGGCAAGCCGTCACGGGTGGTGCTCGGCTCGGGCCACTACGCCACGGTCATCGACCTGAACGGGATCGGCCTCGCTCTCTCCACCGACGGCGTGGGCAGCAAGGTGATCGTGGCCGAGCAGCTCGGCCGCTACGACACCGTGGGCATCGATTGCATCGCGATGAACGTGAATGACCTCGTGTGCGTCGGCGCAGAGCCCGTCGTACTGCTCGACTACATCGCTGTCGAGGAGGCGGACCCGGAGGTGCTGCGGCAGATCGGGGTTGGGCTCAAGGAGGGTGCGGAGCAGGCGGGCGTGGAGATCCCGGGCGGCGAGCTCGCGCAGCTCCCCGAGTTGATCCGCGGACATCCGTCGCCGCGGGGGTTCGACCTCGCCGCCACCTCGGTGGGAATCGTCGCGCTGGATGCGATCGTCACCGGCGACGCGCTCCAGCCTGGAGACGCCGTGATCGGCCTCCGCTCGAACGGCCTGCACTCGAACGGCTACACGCTCGCGCGCCGCACGCTGCCCGATCTAGAGGAGGCGCCGCCGGAGCTCGGCGGCTCGACGGTTGGCGAAGAGCTCCTGCGCCCAACCGCCATCTACGTGCGCGCGGCCCTGGAGCTGCTGCGCTCACCCGACATCGACGTCCGCGGCCTTGCCCACATCACCGGCGACGGCTTCCTCAACCTCCCGCGGCTCAGCGAGACCGTGGGGTGGTCTATCGACACGCCGCTCCCGGTGCCGCCCGTTTGCGAGCTGATCGCCGAGCGTGCCTCGGTGGCGCCCGAGGACATGTGGGAGACGTTCAACATGGGCTGCGGCTTTTGCTGTGTGGTGCCAAGTGCCCAGGCGGATGCCGCCACCGCTCTGCTCGGCGACCACCACCCGGGCGCCGCCGTGATCGGCTCCGTCACCTCCGAGGCCGGGCTGGTCGAGCTGCCCTTCGCGGGCCTCACGGGCCGCCGCGGCGAAGGCTTCCGCCGCGCATGACCGCCGCGCGGCTCCGCCGCGCCTGCCTCGCTCTCACCGGAGCCGAGGAGACGTTTCCCTTCGGTCCGGAGGCGTCCGTATTCAAGGTGGCCGGAAAGATGTTCGCCCTCTCGCATCTGCGTGCGAAGCCGCCGCTGCGCATCAGCCTCAAGTGCGACCCGGACCTCGCCGAGGGACTGCGGGCGGCGCACGCCGCGATCGGCCCCGGCTACCACCTCAACAAGCGCCACTGGAACACGGTCACACTCGACGGCTCGCTGGACGAGCGCATGGTGATCGAGATGATCGAGGACTCCTACGACCTCGTCGTCGCCAAGCTGCCGCGGGCCAAGCAGGCGGAGCTCGGCTGGCTGTCATAAGCTCGCTCGCCATGCCCGAGCCGGACATCGCCTTCACCACCCTCGGCCCGGCCGCCGGGGAGCGCTTCCAGGCGCTGCGTCGGGAGCTAGGCGTGACGAGCTTCGGCATCAACCTCATCACGCTCCAGCCGCGAGAGCGCGGGCGCATTCACGCGCACGAGCAGCAGGAGGAGGTGTACCTGGTGCTGGACGGCGAGCTCACGCTCGTGCTCGGCGAAGACGAGGAGCACACGGTTAAGCGGGACGGCGTGGTGCGAGTGGGACCGGCGGTGCGGCGGCAGCTCGTGAACCGGGGGCCCGAGCGGCTCGTGTTGCTCGCACTGGGCGGCGCGGGCGAGCACGTGGGACGCGATGGCCGGGCATGGGAGTCCTGGGGCGAGAGCGGTCCGGGTCGCTCGCCCCAGGAGATCCCATTGCCCGGCGATCTCCCCTCCGGCTAGAAGCGGCCGAAGAGCGGCGGGTCGTAGACCGCCGCGAGCCGTGCCAGCGTGAGTGAGGCAAGCATCAGCCCGAAGTCGCGCAGCGCGATGTCGTAGAAGCCCGAGTACGTGAGCAGGTTGATCACGATCCCGAACAGCCAGCCGGCCACGAGGAACGCGCCGTAGCGCGGCTTGATCGCGACCACCAGCCCGGCCAGGATCTCCACCGCCCCCACGAAGTACATGAAGTCCTGCCCCGAGCCCGGAGCGATGTTGTTGATCCACGGGGCGAGGTAGTTCGGCCAGTGGACCATCACGTTGAAGTACTTGTCCACCCCGAAGGCGATCGGCGCGACGGTGAAGGCGAGGCGCATCAGCGCGTATGCCTGGTAGCGCGGATCGTGCCAGTCGGTGCTGGTTTCGAGTTTCGAGTTTCGAGTTTCGTGCGTCGGGAGCCTCAGTGCTTCCGTTGCCATGGTTCTCCTTTGGTTGGACCTGCGGCGTTGGCGTCCCGGAGAGACCGCTTTCTTACGCGGTAAGAAATCCCGCGCCCCCGACGCTCACGTGTAGAGAACCCGTGGCAACAGCGCTTACTCTCATACCAAGGGGAATGTCCAACCAGACCTTCGACTGGGTGTCTGCGCTGTCCGCCGGCGGGCGGGAGCAGGACGACGCCACGCGGCAGCTGCACGAGCTGATGCTTCGCGCTGCGCGCTTCGAGGTGAACAGGCGGCGCAGTTCGCTCGACAGCTCGGTGGACGTCGACCAGCTCACCGCCGACGCCGCTCACGACGCGCTGCTCGCCGTGCTC
>DATEPK010000085.1:0-2562 GCA_035273245.1 Thermoleophilaceae bacterium | reverse complement strand
TCATGCCTTTACCGGGATCGCGTTCCCCGCCCTTGCGGCGAGCGTGATCCTCGGAGAGCTCTTCCCGCTCGAGCTTCCGCGGCGCTCGGGCGACGGCGAGGTGACGGTGTCGACGATGTTCTCGTTCGCGCTCGTCCTGGGGGTGGGTCTCCTGCCCGCCCTCGCCGCTCAGCTCGCGGCGTCGATCGTCCAGGACCTGATCGCGCGCAAGCCGCTGTGGCAGGTGGGCTTCAACGTCGGGCAGTACACGCTGTCGCTCGGCGCGGCGGCCGGTGTGGTCCATCTGCTCCTCGGCCACACGCTGCTGGCCGGCCACAACCTCGGCGCGATCGAGCTGCTCGCCGTGATGGCGGCAGCGGCCGCGTTCTTCAGCGCCAACCTGCTGCTCGTCGCGCGCGCCACCACGCTGTACGTGGGCACGCCCTACCTCGACGCGCTGCGCACGGACCTCGGCTTCGGCATGTCGGTGAGCGCGGTGCTGCTCTGCCTCGCGCCCGTCCTCGTCACGGTGCTCGACGCGAGCCCGGTGCTCTTCCCGCTCCTGTACGTGCCGCTCCTCGGCGTCTACGCCGGCGGCCGGCAGAGCGTGCGCACGGCGAAGGCCGAGCACATGGCCACGCATGACAGCCTCACCGAGCTGCCGAACCGCCGCTGGTTCCGCGACGCGGTGAACCGCGCGGTCACGAGCAGCACCCTTCGCAACGCCGGCCTTCTCCTGATCGACCTCAACCGCTTCAAGGAAGTGAACGACACGCTCGGCCATCACCATGGCGACAGCGTGCTGCGCCAGCTCGGCCCGCGCATTCGCGCCGCCTTCGGTGAGGAGGACTTTGTCGCGCGCCTCGGCGGCGACGAGTTCGCTGTGTTCATGCCCGGTGCCGACGCCGCCGATGTGGAGGCCGCCGTCGACCGCCTTCAGGACGCGGTGAGCGCGCCCGTGTTCACGGATGGCATCAGCATCGAGATGGACGCCAGCGTGGGCCTCGCCTGGTACCCCTTCCACGGCGGCGACGTGGACACCCTTCTCGAGCGCGCCGATGTGGCGATGTACCGCGCCAAGGCCACGCAGTGCCAGCTCGTGACCTACCGGCCCGAGGACGACTACCACAGCCCCGCGCGCGTGGCCATGGCCACCGACCTTCGCCGCGGCATCGAGGAGCAGCAGCTCGTGCTCCACTACCAGCCGCAGCTTGACCTGGCGCTCGGCGTGCCCGTGGCCGCCGAGGGCCTCGTGCGCTGGAACCATCCGCAGAAGGGACTCGTCCCCCCGGCCGAGTTCATCGAGGTGGCCGAGCACGCGGGACTCATCAAGGACCTCACCTACCAGGTGATCGAGCTGGGCCTGAAGGACCTGCGCGAGTGGCAGGCCGCCGGGCGCGACCTCTCGCTCTCGCTCAACATCTCGGTGCGAAGCCTGCTCGACCGCCACTTCCCGCGCGAGGTTCAGCGGCTGCTCACGTTGCACGGGGTGAGCGGGCACGCGCTCACACTGGAGCTCACCGAGAGCTCCCTGATGGCCGATCCGGCGATGGCGAAGAAGGCGATGAACGAGCTCAGCGAGCTCGGCGTGTCGTTCGCAATCGACGACTTCGGCACCGGCTACTCGTCGCTGGCGTACCTGGCGGACCTGCCCGTGCGCGAGCTGAAGATCGACCGCTCGTTCGTGATGGCGATGCACACGGACTCGCGCAACCGGATCATCGTGCGCTCGACCATCGAGCTCGCGCGCAACCTCGGGCTGCGCACGGTGGCAGAGGGCATCGAAGACAGGGAGACGTTCGACGTGGTGCGCGACCTCGGCTGCGAGCTCGCGCAGGGCTACTACATGAGCCGCCCATTGCCGTTCAACGAGCTCGAGCGCTGGTGGGTGGCGAGCACCATGCCCCTGGACGCCAAGCTTGCCGCTGAGCGGCGCGCGGCCGGCCAGCCAGCGGTCACAAGGCCGGCGATCGCCTGATGCTCCTCGTGATCGCAGCCGTGCTGCTCGTGGTGAGCGTCCCGCTCGCCGGCGGCAGCCTGCGCCGGCTCGCGCAGCTGGACATCCGCGCCGCTTGGACGGTCCTGTTGTCCGCTGCCATCCAGGTGGGAATCACGAGCGCGCACCGCGGCGGCAGCCACACCTTCCACGTGGTGCTGCACTTCGTCTCCTACGGCCTTGTGGTGTGGTTCCTGCTCGCCAACCGCGGCTTCGTGGGGATGCCGATGCTCACGCTCGGGGCGGCACTGAACGTGCTCGCGATCACCGTGAACGGCGGCGTGATGCCCGCGTGGAACACCGCGATCCGGCTGGCGGGCCTCGACGAGAAGGCCGGGTTCGACAACTCGGCGCCGGTCTCACACGCGCACCTGCAGTTCCTCGGCGACGTGATCCCGGTGCCCGGCCCCTGGCCGATCGGGAACGTGCTCAGCATCGGCGATCTCCTGATCTTCGCCGGCGCCTTCGTGCTGCTCCACTACGCCTGCGAGTCGAAGCTCGCGGTGCGCGGACGCGTGAAGGCTGCGCGCCTCGGCTAGCGCCGGCCGCCGCGTGGCGATATCGGAGCACTCCGGGTACTCTGAGCA
>DATEPK010000084.1:0-3448 GCA_035273245.1 Thermoleophilaceae bacterium | reverse complement strand
GCGATCATCATCGTGTAGTCGACATCGTCGAGGAAGTAGTAAAAGTGCTCGGCGCCGACTCCCACCGGGCGCGCGGCCTCGGCCCGCAGCAGCACCGCGCCGGTCTCGAGGAAATCGACCTCATGTGGCTCCCGGCCCTTCCAAGCGGCGAGTTCCTCAGGCTCGTGGAGCAGATGCAGCGACCAGTTGTGCGGCTCGATGAAGCCGCCGGCATAGAAAATGCGGTCGCGGCGGTTCTGGTGCGCCACGATTGGACCGACGCCGCCGAGGGTCGGGTCCTCATCGAGCCGGGCGGCGAGTTTCTCCACCGTATCCGGCGCCAGGTCGATGTCGTCCGGCAGGATCAGGATCGCGTCGCACTCCTCCGATAGCAGGAGCTGCACGAGCTTCTGCTCGCCGGCGGCGGGGCCGCGGTTCTCCTCGGCCTCCACCACGGTCACCTGCGGATACGCCTCGCGGATCCTCTGGGCGGAGCCGTCGTCGGAGGCGTGCTCGAAGACCACGATCTCGTCAGGCGGTCGCGTCTGGGCCAGCAGCGTCTCGATGGTGCTGCGCACCCCGGGCCAGTAGCGGTAATGCAGTATTCCGGCGCGGATTTTCATCGCGACCACCGTAGAACGGGCTCGCGTCCGGCGCAAGGAGGCGCTTCCGGGAGCAACACGTCCGCACCGATCTGTTGTAGGTATCTACTGGTGGGACTCCCGGCGACCATCAGCAATGCCGTCCACAGATTCTCCACCCCACTCAGGCGCAGGTACTACTGCGAGGGCAAGGGGAGGGAGGCCGTCCCACGCCTGCCACGCGCGATGCGTACTCGCCTGGGGCTCGACGACGCGTCCGCGGTGGGGAGCCGGCGCATCGAGATCGGCGGCGGGCCGTTTCCCCAGCCTGGCTACGTGCACGTGGACATCGACCCTCACGCGCGCCATCTCGAGGCCTTCGCGCCCGCGTGGAAGCTGCCGTTTCCCGATGGCTGGGCCAGCGAGATCCTCGCAATCCACTCGCTTGAGCATGTGCATCCGAAGATGCTCCTGCCGACCCTGAGGGAGTGGAACCGCGCGCTCGCTCCCGGCGGCCGCGTGCAGGTACACGTGCCGAACACGCCTGAGCTCGTCGAGAGCTTTCTGAGCAGTCCGGTGGAGGGCAAGTGGGCCACGATGGGATCGGTGCTCGGCATGTACTGCAACCCGGACGTGCGGGACCCCGATGAGCTGGCGGTGCGCTCGGACCACCAGCTGATGTTCGACTGGGAGCTGCTCTCCTGGGCGCTGACGAGCGCCGGCTTCGTCGAGCCGGAGGACCTCACCGAGACGGTGGTCGACCGGCACACCGAAAGCTGGCGGGACGTGGTCCCGCACTACTCCCTCGTGGGCGCGGCCACGAAAGAACCGCGCTGACGGCACCCGCCCCGCGCGCGAAGCGAGTCTCAGCTGCCGTCGTCGATCGTGAGGAGGCGCGGCGAGTCCGTGAGCGGGATGTCCACGGTGATCGAGCTGCTCGTGCGCGCAACGGCGTCGACGCCGACGGAGTCGCCCGTGAGCGGATCCGTGGCGCTCACGTTCGCCGCGCTGCCGTCCACGCCGTCGATCGTCAGCCGGTACCACTCGGGCGGCATGTCGAAGCGCGTCGGATCGGACGCGGGAGCTGACGGCTTGTACACGGTGGCGAGGCTCCTCGTCATCACGTAGGTGGGGATAACGAAGCGGTGCGTGTTCACCTGGAAGGGGAAGAACGCCACGACGTCGCGGTTGTAGAGCGCCGGGTGGGCGGCGGTGCCGTCGCCACTGAATTGCTTATGACCGTTGAAGTCCCCGATGTCGCTGAGGGTGAGCGAGCGCGGGCTCGAGATCGTGGTCGCGCCGTTGAGGCTGGCGGCAAGCCGCCGGATCGTGTCGATGATCGTGCCACCCGCAGTGTCGCCCGGGTAGCCGGACGAGAGCGCGCTGTAGAAGCTCGAGTCGACGAGCGCGTAGTTCGGGTCATGGGCGGCGTAGAAGTCGAGCGCGGAGACGCCCTTGTTCACGTACGCGGTGAGCGCCCGCAGCGCCATCTTCGCGCGCATGTGCGCGACGTCGGCGTCGCCCGAGATGTCGCCGGCCGGGTCGAGGTTGTACTCGGTGATCCACAGGCCCGGGGGCGCGGCGCCCGGCTGGTGGGTGAAGCGGCCGTGCGCGACGCTGCCGACGTAGGTGGTGATCGGCGAGATGTCGCGGATCATCGTCTCCGTCTGGATGCCGGTGAGGAAGTACTCCGGCAGGTACGAGTCGTAGGTGGGGACGAAGTTGTCGTGGTAGTTGCCGCTCGAGTCCTGGTAGCCGTCGTAGCTGCCGAGCGCGTTCATCGGCTTGAGGTTGTTGTAGACCGCCTGGCTCGGGAACGCGCGGAAGTTGCGGTACGGGTGCCGGTCGATCGCGGTGAGGCCGGCCGGCGTGTTCGCGCCGGAGTCCCACGGGCGCTCGTTTGCGAACCCGTCCCCGACTCCCACACCCGACACGCCGTTGGCGGGATCCCGGATGTAGTTGACCGTGCTGGTGAGGATCGCGTTGAAGGTGTCGCCCGACTCCACCGGCGCGGGCGAGTAGTACCTGTTGATGTAGAGGAAGTCCGAGCCGAAGCCGGTCTCGTTCCACACCTCGACGTCGAACGCGTCGCTCCCGATGATGTTGTGCGCGAGGTGCGTGACCGCGCCGACGAACTGGTCCCATCCGCCGAGCGTGTCGTTGAAGCGCGGGTTGGGGCTGCCGTCGGCCAGGTTGGGCTGGCCGAACGGCGCGAAGCGCAGGGTGGTGGCGCCGTAGCTGCCCGCGGCGAGTGCCGACGGAAGCGGCTGCGAGAGCGTGGCCACATTGCTGGAGTTGACCGACGTGAAGATGTAGCGCGCCGCGGTGGGGTAGCCGGAGAGGGAGTTGAGGCCGCTGTGGCCGGGCACCACCTGCGCGGCCGTGGCGGCGTCGAGCTGCACCTTGGTCGCACCCGCGGCGGCGGACTGCGTGATCCTCGCGCTGAAAGCCTTGAAGGGCGTGGGGTCCGTCTGGTTCGCATTCAGCAGGATCAGCGGGCGGATGCCGTACTTGTGGAGCGCTTGGAGCTTGGTGCTGAGCGCGCTCGAGGTGGCGAACGTCGAGGGGTCGTCGTAGCTCATGGTGTCCCACTGCACCTCCACGCGCGCGCGGCGGAAGCCGTTGGCGGCGAGCAGGCGGGCGGTGGAGTCAGCCTGTGACGGCGACACGTCGAAGTTGATGCCCACGGCGTCCTGCAGCATGGTCGCGGGCTGGGTGTCCGAGTAGGCGCGCCACGGCTGCGCCCAGTGCGAGCGGTCGCCGAACGGAAGGCCGGTGAGCTGCGCGGGGTTCACGTACGTCTCGTGCGCGATCGGGGCGCCCGTGGGCTCGGGCGGCGCGGGAGCGGTGGGGCCAGGCGGATCGGGTGTAGGGGCCGGCGGCGGGTT
>DATEPK010000083.1:0-2569 GCA_035273245.1 Thermoleophilaceae bacterium | reverse complement strand
CGAAGACAATCCTCGTCGTCGCCAACGAGACCGTTGGCGGCCGGGCGCTCATCGAGGCGGTCAAGGCACGTGCGGCACAGGGTCCAATCCACGTGCGCGTGATCTGCCCGCAGAACGAGCCCAAGCACGGCTACGTGGTGCACAACGAGCTCGTGCAGAAGGCGGCTGCCAACCGGCTCGAGATCACGCTGGCCGAGCTTCGGGAAGAGGGCATTGACGCGAGCGGCGAGGTGATGGATCCCGATCCGTACCAGGCCACGATGGACGGCATCGCTCACTTCGGCGCCGACGAGGTGATCATCTCCACCCACCCGGAGACTCGCTCCGGCTGGCTGCGGCGCGACCTCGTGGACCGCCTGCGCCATGACAGCGGGGTTCCCGTCACCCACGTGGTGGTGGATCTCGACGCCGACCGCGCGCACAGCACCTCCACGCTCGTCATCGCGAACCAGACCGTGGGCGGACAGCCGCTGATCGACCTTCTGAAGAAGAAGGCGTCCGAGGCGCCGCATCGCTTCATCGTGATCGTCCCGCGCGGGGACGGCAGCACCGAGGAGGCCACAGAGCGGCTGGGTCAGACGCTTGCGCGGCTGCACGACGCGGGGCTCGACGCGATGGGCCAGGTGCTCGACCCGGATCCCTTCACGGCGATCCAGAACGCGCTGCAGTTCTACCGGGTCGACGAGATCGTCATTTCGACCTTCCCGGGCGAGAGGTCAGGCTGGCTGCGCATGAACCTCGTCGAGCGCACGCGCGCCTCGACGTCATGCCCGGTCGAGCACATCGAGGTCAGCACGGATGGCGCTGAGGAGGCTGCTGCCTGATGGAAGTCGGCTCTATCGCGGCGGATCTTCACGAGCAGGAACACCACGGGCCGCCCACGCCGAACCAGTCGTCGCGCGTGGACGCGCAGACGCTCGGCATCTACCTCTTCATCATCTCCGAGATCATGCTCTTCGGAGCATTCTTCACGGCCTACTTCTTCCTGAGGGTCGTGAAGGGGGACCCGTGGCCGGCTCCGGGCACCGACATCCCGGTCCTGGTCGCGGCCGTGAACACGGCGGTGCTCGTGTCGTCGAGCTTCACGATGCACTGGGCCACCATCGCGGCGAAGAACGGCAACCGGCCGGCCATGCGCGCCGGCCTGTTCGCAACGTTCTTCCTGGGCCTGACCTTCCTCTCGGTGCAGATCAACGAGTACGTGCACCTCGGCTGGTCGCCGCAGGACCACGCACAGGGCACGATCTTCTACGGGCTCACCGGCCTGCACGGCGCGCACGTCACCGTCGGCCTCATCCTGCTGCTCTTCGCGAACATCCGCGCCACCCGCGGCCACTTCAGCCCGGAGGCGCACCGCGGCGTCGAGATCCCCGGCATCTACTGGCACTTCGTGGATGTCATGTGGATCATCGTGTTCTTTTCGCTGTACATCCTTTAGCGGGCGTATCGCGGTGCAGAACCCGCTCCGCTCCGAAGATGCGATGTTCCGCTTCCTCATCTGGCTGGCGGTGGTCGTGGTGGCGCTGATCGTGCTGGTCGTCATCCTCAGGGCGATCTTCTGAATGACCTCGAGCTAGCTGAGCGAGCTGCCCGCATGGCGGGTGAGCTGCTCCTCGAGCGCTACACCGGGCCGGCGCGCGGAGTGGAGGCGAAGTCCACGGCCACCGACCTCGTGTCGGAGGCCGACCACGTGTCCGAGGAGGCGGTGAAGGAGCTGCTCGCGCGCGAGCGGCCCGAGGACGGCCTGCTGGCCGAGGAGGGCTCCTCGCAGACGAGCGCGAGCGGCCGGCGCTGGGTGATCGATCCGCTCGACGGTACGGTCAACTACCTCTACCGCTTCCCGTTCTGGTGTGTGAGCGTGGCGCTCGAGGACGCGGACGGCAGCGTCGTGGCGGTGGTGCACGAGCCGCTGCGCGACGAGACGTTCACCGCCGAACGCGGCGGCGGCGCGCGCCTCAACGGGGATGAGATCCAGGTGAGCGGCGAGGAGCGGCCGGAGCGCGCGCTGATCGCCACCGGCTTCAGCTACGACGCCGACGAGCGCGCGGCTCAGGCCGAGGTGGTGTCGCAGGTGCTGCCGCGCTTTCGCGACATCCGCCGTGCGGGTGCTGCGGCGCTCGACCTCTGTTACGTCGCGGCCGGCCGCCTCGATGGCTACTACGAGCGCGGGCTCAAGCACTGGGACTGGGCGGCCGCGCGGCTGATCGTCAGCGAGGCGGGCGGTTCGGTTGCCGAGCTTCCGGGCGCTCCGGCCGGTCTGGCCGCCGCGTCGCCGGGCCTGCTCCCCGCGCTGCTCGACGCGGTGAGCTGAAACTTCGAACTAAGGAAGGCACTGACCATGGCTGAACGGCTGGATGGAACGGTCGCGCTCGTAACGGGCGCGAGCAGCGGCATCGGCGAGGCGACGGCGGTCGCGCTCGCGGCACAGGGCGCCGCGGTGGCGGTGGCCGCACGGCGCAAGGACAGACTCGACGCGCTCGTTTCGCGCATAGAGGGCGACGGTGGCAAGGCGCTCGCGATCGAGGCCGACGTGACGAGCCAGGAGCGGGCACAGGCGGTGGTGGAGCAA
>DATEPK010000082.1:0-4651 GCA_035273245.1 Thermoleophilaceae bacterium | reverse complement strand
GGCGGTGGGCTGGAAGCCGATCCGCGTGGCCGGGCTGATCCTCGGCGAGGGCGTGGGCGTGAGCATGCTGGGCGCCGGGCTCGGGCTCGCAATGGGGCTGGCGTTCAGCTCGATCGCGGTGAAGGCCCTGTCGGCGCAGGCATTCGTCTCACCGCACATAACCGCGTGGGGGCTTGGCCGCGGCTGCCTGGTGGGCGTGGCGATCGGGGTGCTTGGCGGGCTCTATCCGGCGTGGCGGGTTACGCGGCTGATGCCGGCGGAGTCGCTGGCGAGGGCCTAACGACAGAGTTGCGGAATTGCGGAGTTGCAGAGTGCAGGGCTGACCTCCGCAGTGGGCGGCGGCTCCCTACTCCTACTCCCTACTCCCCCAGAATCCGCCCATCGGCCATGCGCACCGTCCGGTCCGCATGCCTCCCCACCTCGGGGTCATAGCTCACAACGAGCACCGTCATCCCATGCCGCTCCGCCAAAGCGGCGAGCAGCGCGAGCACGCGCTTGCTCGCCGCGGAGTCGAGCGCGCCCGTGGGCTCGTCGGCAAGCAGCAGCCGCGGCCGGTTGGCGAGCGCGCGCGCCACCGCCACCCGCTGCCGCTCGCCGCCCGACAGCTGCGACGGCAGATGGTCCACCCGCTCCGCCAGCCCCACCTCGGCGAGGAGCTCGTGTGCGCGCTCGCGCCGCTCGCGCCGCCCCAGGCCGCTGCCGATCAGCGGCACCTCGACGTTTCCACTCGCGCTGAGCATCGGCAGCAGGTGATGCAGCTGGAACACGAAGCCGACGGTGCTGCGCCGGTAGTCGGCCGGCGAGTTGAGGTCCTGCACGGCGATGCCGTCCACCGTGATCGTGCCGGAGTCGGGACGCAGCAGGCTCCCCACCAGGTTGAGCAGCGTGCTCTTCCCGCAGCCGGAGGGACCCGTGAGCGAGACGAACTCCCCCGGCTCGATCTGCAGCGACGCCTCGCGCACCGCGACGATGCGGCTGTCGTAGCTCTTCGACACCTTGTCGACGACGACCTCGGCGCCACGCCGTGTCTGTCTGTCAACGGCCGCCTCCAGCATCACGAAAGATCCTAAGCGGCGCCGGTGTCGGCCACTGGTTTCACCACCCTGCCGCCGGGTATCGCCCGGATCATGATCGAGGAAAACAATCCAGGCGACCGCTCGCACGACGAGGAGCCGCACCACGCGCTCAACAACCCCGCGGACTCGCCCGACGAGACCGAATGGCCCGACCCCTACGACAAGCGCGAGGATCCGCGCGGCCCGGGCAAGACGCCGCCGCCCGGCGCCACCAGCACGAGCGAGCCGCGTGGCCCGCAGGACGAAGAGGCCGAGTACTACGAGGGCCCGAAGCGGGATAAGGTCGACGAATAAGCGCCCCTCCCGGTACCCAGAAGCCGCGCCGGTTCCGGCCGAAGTTCCACTATGAGCTGATCGTCTGCGGGCTCGTCGGACACGAGCTCGTGGGCACCGACGCCGCCCATCTGCGGCCGGAGGACGGGCTGTTCGCGCGCGAGGGCCCCGCCGACCTCCGCTGGTACCGCTGCCTGCGCTGCGACAGCTGGCTGCCGCTCGATCCGCCGCCCACGCCCGTAAGAGAACACCCGCCCGCGCGCGAAGAGATCGAACTCCCGCTGCGCGGCAAGCCCCTGCGCGACAAGGTGGTGCTGCGGCTGATCGCGATCGACCGCGCCTTTCACTTCGTCCTCCTTGCGGCTCTCGCGATCGTGATCTTCTTCGTCGCCGCCAACGCCGCGCGCCTGCGGGAACCCGTGTTCAAGGCACTGGCCGACCTTCAGAGCGGCCTCGGCGGTCCGCGCACCTCGAGCCGGCACGGCATCGTCTACGACATCCACCACCTGCTCTCGCTCGACTCCGGCACGCTCACGAAGCTCGGCGTGGTGGTGGCGGCCTACGCGGTGCTCGAGGGCGCCGAGGGGATCGGCCTCTGGCTCCAGAAACGCTGGGCCGAGTACCTCACCTTCATCGCCACGACGATCCTGCTTCCGCTCGAGGTCTACGAGATCACGCAGCGCCTGTCCGCGCTGAAGATCATCACGCTGATCATCAACATCGCCGTGGTGATCTACCTGCTGTTCGCCAAGCGGCTGTTCGGCCTGCGCGGCGGCGGGCGGGCCGAGCAGGAGGAGCGCAGGCGCGACACCGGCTGGGAGGCGCTCGAGCGCGCAACGCCCGGACTCGAGGTGCCGATGCCGAGCGGGGTTTAATCCCGTGAGGTGAGAGGACTCGCGCTCCGGCCCGTACTGCTCGTCGCGCTTGCGAAGACGGCGCTCAACCTCGGCTTCGCGGGACGCTACGGCTGGCAGCGCGACGAGCTGTATTACGCGGTGGCCGGCCACCACCTCCAGGGCGGCTACGTGGACTTCCCGCCGCTCACTGCGCTGCTCGCGGCGTTCGACAGGCTGCTGTTCGGCCACTCGCTCTACGGGCTGCGCGTGCTTGCGATCCTGGCCGGCGCCGCGGTGGTCGTCGTGGCGGCGATGATCGCGCGCGAACTCGGCGGCGGCCGCCGCGCGCAGGTGTTCGCCGCGGTGCTCGTGGGGTTCTCACCAGTGCTCGTGGCCACGAACGGGCTGTTCCAGCCGGTCTCCTTCGATCAGCTCATGACGATGTGCCTGCTGCTCGTGGCGCTGCGGATCGCGCTCGGTCGCGGCAGCTGGGTGGCGCTCGGCATCGTGATCGGTGTCGGGCTCGAGACGAAGTACACGATCGCGGTCGTGGTCGCGCTGCTGTTCCTCGGCTTTCTCGTGTTCAGGCGCGACGCGCTCGAGCCGCGCGGGGTGCTCACCGCCGCAGCGATCGCGTTCGTCCTGATGATTCCCAACCTCCTCTGGCAGCTCGACCACAACTGGGCGAGCGTGCGCTTCTTCGTCAACCCGCCACCGAGCGCCACCGATGAGTCGCGTCCCGCGTTCATCGGCAACGTGATCCTGCTCACCGGCCTCGTGTCGTTTCCCGCGGCGGTGGCGGGCGTGCGAATGCTGATCCGCGACCCCGCGCTGCGACCTTTCGGGTGGATGGTCCCCGCGGTGGTGGTCGCGTACTTCGTGCTGGGCGGCAAGTCGTACTACGCGCTGCCGGTGATGCTGTTCGCGCTGGCGGTGGGCGCGCTGCCGCTCGACCGCTGGGCTACGGTGCCGCGGCTCCGCCGCGTGGGCACGGCGTTCGTGCTGCTGCTGGTGGTGCTCTTGCCGATCGGCCTGCCGGTGCTGCCGGTGAAGACCGCGGAGAAGCTGCACCTCATGGACGCGCGCTCGGACTACGCGGACGAGCTGAACTGGCCTCAGCTCGCGCGGACGGTCGAGGGCGCGTCGCGCGGGGCCGACGTCGTGCTCGCCGAGAACTACGGCGAGGCGGGGGCCCTGTTCCTGTACGGCCATGGGCTCCCGCCGGTGGCCAGCGGCCATGTGACCCTTCGCTACTGGCGCCCGCACGTCGTTGGCCGCCGCGCCGTACTGGTGAACTTCACACGAGCGGAGGCGACGTTCTGCGGGCCCGACTACAGGGTGGTCGCGCGGATCCGGATGCCCGTGGACAACGAGGAGGCGGATGGGCCGGTGGCGCGCTGCACCCTGCGCGGCTCACTCGCCCAGGTCTGGCCGCAGGTGCTCCGCCACTACTAGCCCGGTTCGTCCGACCTAACCGCAAGACTGATTCGAAGTGGCGGGACGTCACCCTCTCATCCGCGGGGTGGCCACCTGTGTGTGCTCGGCGCTGCTCGTGATGATCGCGGGCGGCGGCGAGGGCTTCTGGCTGGCGCTTCCACTCATCCTCATCGCTGCCGCAGGGTCACCGAGCCCGGCGCGCGCCGCCCTGCCCGCGTCGGCGGTCACGATCGCGGCGATCATCGGCTCGCGCGGCAGCGCCCCGCCGCTCATCGTGATCCTGGTGGTGGTGGGTGGGTGCGTGGCGGTGGTCAAGGTCCTGCAGGACGGCTTCGAGCGCGAGCGCCGCGCGCTGCGCGCCACCGCGATGCGCGACCCGCTCACGGGCGTGGCGAATCGCCGCGCGTTCGGCGAGCGGCTGCGCTACGAGGTTGCGCGCCACACGCGCCAGCAGCACAGCTTCGCGGTGATCGCTCTCGACCTCGACGGCTTCAAGGGCGTGAACGACCGCTTCGGTCACAACGCGGGCGACGAGCTTCTGCGCGAGGTCGCGGCGGCGATCGGCTCGACGTTGCGCGAGCAGGACACGGTCGCGCGGGTGGGAGGCGACGAGTTCAACGTGCTCGCCCCGGAGACAGACCGCGCCGGAGGCGAGCGGCTGGCCGATCGCGTGTCCGCTGCCGTGGCGAGCGTGACCACCGGCATCTCATCGCTCAGCGCGAGCGTCGGGCTCGCGGTCTTTCCCGACGACGGCGAGGATGGCGCCGAGCTCCTCCAGGTGGCGGACGCCGAGGCGATCGCGGCAAAGCGCCACAGCCGCGCCGCGCGCGCGCCTAGCCGCCGGGCGGCTTAGCCGACTTGCCGGTGCAATACGCCTCGCGGCCGACGGTCTTCTTCACCTCGGTCATGCGGCCCTTGTCGCCGGAGTACACCGCGTCCCGGTAGCCCTCGCAGAGGCGCGAGAACACGAGTGCCTTCGACCCGGCGAGCGTGAGGTAATCGTGGTTGAACAGCCACGCCATGTAGTTG